>JBQCFA010000265.1:0-14794 GCA_051959695.1 Rhizobiaceae bacterium | reverse complement strand
ATCATCGACCTCTACAATCGCGTCGACGCCAGGACGACGGTGGTGGTGGCTTAGCTGCACGTCACGTCCCTTCTCCCGTTGTGGGAGAAGGTGGCCGAGCCGCAGCGGCAGCGAGGCGAGGTCGGTTCAGGGGTGTTCCAGCCCGCGCGATCTCCACCCCTCACCAAGCTCGCCGAACCGCCCGGCTTCGCCTCGCGGGGCTCGCTATCCTCTCCCACAGGGGGCGAGGAAGAGGCATCGTTGCCTAGTGCGCCTCGTCCCAGTTGTGCGCGGCGCGGGCGTCGACATGCAAAGGCACCGCCATGTCGATGGCCGGCATGGCGGCGTTCTCCATGACCTTGCGGATCACCGGGATGGCCTTGTCGACCTCGGCGTCCGGCGCCTCGAAGATCAGTTCGTCATGGACCTGCAAGAGCATGTCGGTCTCCTTCAGCCCGGCCTCCGTCAGCGCCTCTTCCATCCGTATCATGGCGCGGCGGATGATGTCGGCCGCCGATCCCTGGATCGGTGCGTTGATCGCGGCGCGCTCGCTGTTGGCGCGGATCGAGGGGTTCGAGGCGCGGATTTCCGGATAGTGGGCGCGCCGCCCGAAGATGGTCTCGACATAGCCGTTCTCGCGCGCGAAGGCCTTGGTCTCCTCCATGTAGTCGCGGATGCCGGGGAAGCGCTCGAAATAGCGGCGTATGTAGTCGCCCGCTTCCTCGCGCGGGATCGAGAGCTGGTTGGCCAGGCCGAAGGCCGAGATGCCGTAGATGATGCCGAAATTGATGGCCTTGGCGCGGCTCCTGACCTCGCGCGGCATGCCCTCGACCGGCACGGAGAACATTTCCGAGGCGGTCATGGCGTGGATGTCGGCGCCTTCGGCGAAAGCCTGCTTCAATTGCGGGATGTCGGCGACATGGGCGAGGATGCGCAGCTCGATCTGGCTGTAGTCGGCCGAGATCAGCTTGTGGCCCGGCGCCGCGATGAAGGCGGTGCGGATCTTGCGTCCCTCTGCCGTGCGGATCGGGATGTTCTGCAGGTTGGGCTCGACCGACGAGAGCCTTCCCGTCGAGGTGGCGGCCAGCGCGTAGGAGGTATGCACCCGCCTCGTGCCGGGGTTGACGTAGCCCGGCAGCGCGTCGGTATAGGTCGATTTCAGTTTGGTGAGCTGGCGCCAGTCGACGATCTTGCGCGGCAGCTCGTGGCCTTCGGCGGCGAGTTCCTCCAGCCGCTGCGCCGTCGTCGACCATTGTCCTGTTTTTGTCTTCGATCCTCCCGGCAGGCCCATGCGCCCGAACAGGATGTCGCCAAGCTGCTTCGGCGAGCCGATGGTGAAGCGTTCGCCCGCCAGCGCGTAGATCTCGTCCTCCAGCGCCGCCGCCCTCTGCGCCAGTTCGCCGGAAAGGCGCGACAGGATCTGGCGGTCGACGGAAATGCCCCGTTGCTCCATTCCGGCAAGCGCGCGCACCAGCGGCCGTTCAAGGCGTTCGTAGACCGAAACCAGGCCTTTGGCCGCCAGCCGCGGCTTCAGCACGCGCCACAGGCGCAGCGCCAACTCCGCCTGCTCCGCGCCATAGGCTGTGGCGCGCTCGACGGGTACCCCGTCGAAGCTTAGCGCCGCCTTTCCCGAGCCCACCACGTCCTTGAACGCGATCGGCTGGTGGCCGAGCCATTTCTCCGAAAGCGCGTCGATATTGTGGGCGTTGGTGCCGGCGTCGAGCACGTAGGATATCAGCATCGTGTCGTCGAAGGGCCGGATATCCATACCGTGGCGCTGCATCACGACGAGGTCGTATTTGGCGTTCTGCAGGATCTTCAGTACCGAGGCGTTTTCCAGCATCGGTTTGATGGCCGCGAGCGCCTCGCGGACCGGGACCTGGTTCTCGACGCGGCCGCCGCCGAGCAGGTCGCCGTCGCCCGATTTGTGCGACAGCGGCACATAGGCGGCGCGGCCGGGAGCGATGGCGAGCGAGAAGCCGCAAAGCTCCGCCTGCATCGGATCGAGCGAATTTGTCTGCGTGTCGAAGGCGACCACGCCTGCCTCCGTCGCCTCACTCACCCATGCCTGCAACGTCGGCAGATCGCGGATGCACGCATAGGCGTTGACGTCGATCCTGTCGGAGACCGCTTCCTCGGCGCGCAAGGCGGCCAGCATGGACGGCGTCGCCGCGCCGTCCGGAGCGTTTGCGGGCAGGCCCTTTCCCGCGCCCTTGAGGGGAGGGTGGCCCACGGGGCCGGGCGCCACCGCGCCGCTTCCGGCAACCCCGCCCGTCCGCTTGGCGGACGTCTCCGCCCCCTGAGGCGAGGAAACCCCCATGTCCGGTCCGTGCGCCTCCCCCGCATTCGCTACCGGAATATGCGCCGCCTCGATCTCGGCCGGCTCGGCGCCGGTCGCGTCGGCGACGCGCCGCGTCAGGGTGGAGAATTCCATCGTCTTGAGGAAGGCGATCAGCTTAGGCCCGTCGGGCGGCTCGAGCGTCAGCGAGTCCAGCCCTTCCTTCACCGCGACGTCGTTCTTCAACGTCACAAGCAGCTTGGAGACGCGCGCCTTCTCGGCGTTCTCGATGATCGATTCCCGACGCTTGTTCTGCTTGATCTCCGACGCGCGTTCGAGCAGCGTCTCCAGGTCGCCGAACTCCTCCAGCAACTGCGCCGCCGTCTTCGGCCCGATGCCGGGCACGCCCGGCACGTTGTCGACCGAGTCGCCGCAAAGCGCCTGCAGGTCGATCATCTTCTGTGGCGGCACGCCCCATTTCTCGATGACCTCGGGGACGCGGATCTCGCGGTCCTTCATCGGGTCGTACATGGAGACCGTTTCGCCGACGAGCTGCATCAGATCCTTGTCGGAGGAGACGATGGTCGTGTCGGCGCCGGCCTCGCAGGCGAGCCGGCAATAGGTGGCGATCAGATCGTCCGCCTCGAAGCCCTTCATCTCGATGCACGGCAGGCCGAAGGCGCGCGTCGCATGCCGGATCAGCCCGAATTGCGGGATCAGGTCTTCGGGCGGTTCCGAACGGTTCGCCTTGTATTCGGGAAAGAGCTCGTTGCGGAAGGTCTTGGCCGAATGGTCGAAGATTACCGCGAAGTGGGTAGGCGTGACGCCGACCGACGTATCGCGCGCATCGCGCAGCAGCTTCCACAGCATGTTGCAGAAGCCGGCGACGGCGCCGACCGGCAGGCCGTCGGACTTGCGCGTGAGCGGCGGCAGCGCATGATAGGCGCGGAAAATATAGCCCGATCCGTCGACCAGGAAGAGGTGATCGCCTTTCTTCATGGGCTACCGGTAACCCGTGCCACCGGGGCTGTCCATGGCAAAGAGGCACGGCACCGGAAGGCGCCATTTCTCCTGACGGGACCCTTTCACGACCATGTTACAAACTTGTAATTTTCGTGCCCTTGAATCGCCATCATCCGGGGACCAGATACCACCCATCGGCAATTAACGCCGAGTTCGGTCAAGGCTCGTCCCCCGCCTAACCGGACACTGCGGCAGCCTCATCCCCCTCTCCGGGCTGCCGCATCGTTTCGAGTAAGGCCGCCGTGGTTTCCCCTCCACCACGGCGGCTTTTTCGTGCGTCAACCTTCGATGAGGCAGAGAGCCGACCGTCCCTCCGCGACGGCGGCGGGTGACAGCTTGCGGTCGAATGTGGCGAGCATGCCGCCATTCGACTTGGCGAGGGCGACCAGATAGTTATCCGTCACCTGGGCGGAAGTCAGGATGCGGGCAGGATCGATACCGGCCGAACTCAAGAGACTGATGCTGTCGGGCCAGAAGATGTGGCCATCCAGCGCCAGCATGGCATGGAGAATTTCCGCTACCGCCGCGGGTGATCCCGGCGAATTGGGGTAGCGGGGGCTACCGACGATGCGCACCACGCCGTTCTCGGTCATCGGGCAGCTTGCCCAGCTTATCTTGCCTTCCCGGGCGAACCAGTCATGCGCGGCGTCGTGCGCGACATGACCCGGATCGATCAGCGCGATCAGGACATTCACGTCGAGCAGGAATGTCACGGCACCTCGTCGCGCAGCGCGTTCACCACGGCCAGCGTGACGGGCTGCATGCCTTTTTTCTGACGGAGAAGAGGAATGCCGTTGCGCTCGGCGCCGGCTCGTTGCGGACTATGCAGCGACCGGCGCGCCAGATCCGAGATGATTTCGCCAAGCGGCCGGTTCTTCTGCTCGGCGATAGCCTTCGCCGCGAGCAGCACGTCGTCATCTATCGCCAGGGTGGTTCTCATGCCGTCAGCCTGCATCAAACATCAAACATCACGCATCATAGTGGGCTTTCCGCCTTTTTTCAAGTTGCGCCGCGAAAGCCTGAAGGGGCTTCACGTTTGCCGTCGCCCGGCATAGTTTGCCCTCGCATTTCGAAAGGGTAGCCATGTCCACCGATCGCGTTCTCTCCACCCTCGACAAGAATCTCGATGCCAGCCTCAAGCGACTGTTCGAGCTGGTGTCCATCTCCTCGATCTCGACCGATCCTGCCTACGCCAAGGATTGCCGCAAGGCGGCCGAATGGCTTGTGAAGGATCTGGAGACGATCGGCTTCACCGCGAGTGTGCGCGAGACCAAGGGCCATCCGATGGTGGTGGCGCATCATGACGGTCCCTCGGGGGCCCCGCACGTGCTCTTCTACGGCCATTACGACGTGCAGCCGGTCGATCCGCTGAACCTATGGGAGAACGATCCGTTCCAGCCGGCGGTGCGCGATGCCGGCGGCCGAAAAATCAACCCCGGCGGGGGCGCGGCCGACGACAAGGGACAGCTGATGACCTTTGTCGAGGCATGTCGCGCCTACAAGGAAGTGAACGGCAATTTGCCCTGCGAGATCACCATCCTTTTCGAAGGCGAGGAAGAATCCGGCTCGCCTTCGCTTAAGCCCTTCCTCGAAGCAAACGCCAGGGAGCTGACGGCGGATTTCGCGCTCGTCTGCGATACCGGCATGTGGGATGTCGATACGCCGGCGATCTGCACCGGCCTGCGCGGGCTGGTCGGCGAGGAGATCACGGTGAAGGCCGCCAACCGTGACCTGCATTCGGGGCTTTACGGAGGCGCCGCGGCGAACCCGATCCATATCCTCGCGAAGGTTCTCGCCGACATGCATGACGAGAACGGCCGTGTGACCATCCCGGGATTCTATGACGGCGTCGACGAGACGCCGGCGGACATCCTGGATATGTGGAACGGGCTCTCCGGCCGGCCAGAAAGCTTTCTCAAGGACATCGGCCTGTCGATCCCGTCCGGCGAGAAGGGCCGCTCGGTGCTGGAACTCACTTGGGCGCGGCCGACGGCGGAGGTGAACGGCATCTCGGGCGGCTATGCCGGCAAAGGCTTCAAGACGGTGATCGCGGCCGAGGCCTCGGCCAAAATCTCGTTCCGCCTCGTGCATCGGCAGGACCCGGCGAAGATACGCGCCGCCTTCCGCGCCTTCGTCAAGGAGCGCATCCCGGCCGACTGCTCCGTCGAGTTCCATGAGCATGGTTCGGCGCCGGCCCTGCAGCTATCCTACGATTCCCCCCTCCTGAAGTCGGCCAAGGCCGCGCTCGACCGGGAATGGCCGCAGAAGGCCGTCATGATCGCGATGGGCGGTTCGATCCCCATCGTCAGCGATTTCCGCAACCTGCTCGGCATGGAATCGCTTCTCGTCGGCTTCGGCCTGCCCGACGACCGGGTGCATTCGCCGAACGAGAAATACGAGCTTTCCTCCTTCCACAAGGGCCAGCGCTCCTGGGCTCGCATCCTCGACGAGCTGGCCGGGGCGCGCGCCGCCGGCAGGCTGCCGGCTTAGGCGCCGCGCTCGACTTCTATCCAGATTGGAGATTTGATGACGATCCGTTTTCACAAGAACGACCTGCCGGACCTGTCGCACTATGATGTCGACGCGGTCGCCATCGACACCGAGACGCTGGGACTGAACCCGCACCGCGACCGGCTCTGCGTGGTGCAGATATCGCCCGGCGACGGGTCGGCCGACGTGATCCAGATAGCGGCAGGCCAGAAGAAGGCGCCGAACCTTGCCGCGATCCTGAAGAATCGCCGGATCACCAAGCTTTTCCACTACGGCCGCTTCGACATCGCCGTGCTCTACAATGCGCTCGGCGTCATAGCGGAGCCGGTCTTCTGCACCAAGATCGCCTCGCGCCTGACCCGCACCTACACCGATCGGCACGGGTTGAAGGACCTCTGCTCCGAATTGATCGGGGTCAGCCTGTCGAAGGTGCAGCAATCCTCCGACTGGGCGGCGGAGACGCTGTCGCCCGAACAGCTCGATTATGCCGCCTCCGACGTGCTCTACCTGCACCAGCTCCGCGACAAGCTCACGCATCGCCTGGTCCGGGAAAACCGCGTGAAGGAAGCGGAAGCCTGCTTCCGTTTCCTGCCGACGCGGGCGAAGCTCGACCTGATGGGGTGGGCCGAAGAAGACATCTTCGCACATTCGTGAGCCTCGACGACGCCGGCCGAAGGGCCGGCCGCGTCCTGTCCCGGTGGCGCACCATGCGGTGCGGCGACATGGCGTCGAGGCATCTGTGGATGGCCACATATTGGGCCCTATCCTTCGTCATGGTGCGGCGCACCAATCGAAGCGAAGACAGGAAAGGTCCAGATGCACGTCGTCGTGGAGAACACCGTCTGCCTCAACACCGGCGACGCGGCGATCCTGATCGCCATCGGAAAGATCGTCCGCCAGGCGCTCGGCCAGGACACCCGCATCTATGTCTTCGACAGTGAGCCGGCGGCGGCGGCCCGGCTCTACGGCAAGGACCGCTACCCCGATTTCGAATTCAGGAAGCTGCTGTCCGAGACGATGCTCAAACGTCCTTACGCGGGGCATCCGATCAAGAACCTCGCCAAGAGACTCTATAACGGACTTTGCTTCCGCGCCGTCGCCTCGGGGCGGGCGACGAGGAGCGCGCTCGGCCGTCGCCTGCTCGACCGTGAGAGCCGCCGCAGCCTGGAAATCTACGAGGAAGCGGCAAGCGTGGTCACCACCGGCGGCACCTATCTCGTCGAGAACTACAATCTGAGGACGCGTATCGACCAGTTCCGCATCGACGGCGCTCTCGGCAAGGATACCGTCTTCTTCACCCAGTCGCTCGGGCCATTCGCGGACCGGAGCAACCGCGCCGGCCTGAAGCCGGCCTTCGACCGCAGCCCGCTTATCCTCCTGCGCGACGAGCGTTCACTTTCGAACGTTTCCGATCTCGTGGCCGACAGGAGCAAGTGCCACGTCGTGGCGGACGCTGTCTTCGCGCTCGCCGACACGCGCCGCATCCGTCGGCTCCTGGACGCCAGGCGCGCGCCTGCCGCGACCGGCCGCGTCGGCATCTCCGTGCGCAACTGGGACTATGTTCGGGACGGCGAGGACGGCATGTTGCGCTACGTCGACGCCATGCGGCGGCTCACCGTCGAACTGGTGCGCCGGGGCAAGGCCGTCACCTTCGTGTCGACCTGCCAGGGCGTGCCGGAATACGCGCACGACGATTCTTTGACGGCGGAAAGGATCGTCGACGGGCTCGACCCGGCTGTGGCGCGACAGGTCACCGTCGACGCCGGCTTCCACACGCCCGAGGAAGTGATGGAACTGGCCAAGGGCTTCGATTTCGTCGTGGCGACGCGCATGCACATGATGATCCTGTCGCTGTGCGTCGGCACGCCGGTGCTTCCCATCGCCTACGAGTTCAAGACGAGGGAACTAGCCGCCCGGCTCGGCATCGCCGACGTGCTGCTCGACATCGATACGATCACCGCGGACGCGGCGGCCGCCAGCCTGGAACGCTTTACGCAAGACCTCGACGTGCTGAGAAGGGTCAGCCTGGAAGCCGTGCTGCGGGAAAACGCCTCGGCGCTGTCCTCCGCCGCCCTTTTCGCCCACGCCGTCCACCGCTGATCGCGGCGACGGCTCCGACCTCTATCGCGCGAGGCCAAGCGATCCGGGGTTCATCAGGCCGCGCGGGTCGAGCGCCTTCTTGATGTCCTTGGCGAGCGACCAGGTCTCAGGCGAGAGGATGGTCTCGAACGGATAGTCGCGGGCGACCTGCCAACTCGCGCCGCCGAGGCCGGCATAGAGCTCCTGACAGCCGCGGCGCAGTTCGATCACCGCGTTGCGCGAGGCGACGTTCGCCGGCCGGTCCAGCCAGGGCTTCACGGTGTCCTGCCCGACGCTCGCCGCGTGCAGCGGCGTGATCTCGTCCTGCCAGTAGAAGGCCGGCTCGAGGAAGAACTCGTTGCCGACCGTCATGCTCATCACCGAGTAGACGATGCCGTGCTCCTGCATGAACGCCTTCTTCGAGGTGAAATAGGCCTCGTTGGCGTCCACGACCTTCTGCGCGTCGCTGAGCGGAAAGACGGCGTGGATCGGCACCCAGCGCTCGCCGTTGAGCCCCAGCATGCCGCGAACCGGACCGAAGGGCTTCGAGCGCATCACCTTGGGCACGGTGTTCTCGATCTCGGCGCCGTGGCGGTTGTCGATCGTGCGCAGCTGCGATAGCGCCGCTTCCAGCTCGGCCGGCGAGTTCGCCTCGGTCACGATGTGCAGCGTGAAATTGTGCGCCTTGAGGAAGGCCGTGCCGGCGACCGCTACGCCGACGGCGTCCCTGATGCCCTTGACCAGCGTCTTGCCGCCAGCCGCCACGTTGCCGAGCGTCTTCAGCCCGTCGGAGATGCGGTTGACGCTCGCCGAGTGCTCGGCCTTGCTGCGGTCGATGCCGAAGCCCTCGGCGACGAGCCGCGTGCGCGCCATCTCGACCTGGGCGGCCGCCATGGCGTTCATCGTAGTGAAGCCGAAGGACAGGAACCCGGTCTCCCGCGGCCTCGGCCACAGCTTTAGCGTGGCGGCGACCTTGAGGCCGAAGGCGCCGTTGTCGCCGAGGAACATGCCGGTCAGGTCGGGGCCGCCATAGCGCGTGAAGGGCTTGGCGCCGACGCGGCCGCCCGAGCCGGTGGTGACGGTGCGGCCGTCGGCCAGGATGACGGTGACGCCGATGACGCAATCGGCGACCACGCCGTTGAGCGCCGAGCCGAAGAAGGCGGAGTTCTGCGACAGGGCCCCGCCGACCGTCGCGTTGATGCCGGAAAGCGGACCCCAATAGCCGGTGCGCAGGCCGGTGCCCTCCAGCGCCCCGTTCAGTTTCTCCCAAGTGCAGCCGGCTTCCACGGTGATGTAGCGGTCGTCGGCGTTGACCTCCACGACCCGGTTGAGCTTGCGCGTGTCGACCACCACCGAATCGGCGCGGTCGGGCAGGTAGCCCTTCGAA
Source organism: Rhizobiaceae bacterium (assembly GCA_051959695.1). Classification (GTDB taxonomy): domain Bacteria; phylum Pseudomonadota; class Alphaproteobacteria; order Rhizobiales; family Rhizobiaceae; genus Mesorhizobium_L. The sequence goes on along the minus strand of JBQCFA010000265.1, from coordinate 5,558 downwards.
TAGGACATGCCGCCGCCGCGCGGCACGATGGACAGCCCGGCGTCCGTCGCGAGCCGGACCGCCTCGGCGGCTTCCTCGACGCTGTGTGGCAGGACGACGGCGAGTGGCGGAATGCCGGGCTGCCAGAAAACGTCGTTGGCGTAGTATTCGCGCGTGGCCGCGTCGGAAACGACGCGGTCGCCGAGCGCCCGCTGCAGCGTATCGAGGGCCAGGAGATCGTCGGCGCGGATATGGGCGTTCAAGGTCATGGTATCGGCAACTCCTCCCGGTCCGCTGGTCGCGGTGGCGCAACGGAAGCATCAAAGCACGATAGTGTCAACCTTTGACTTATGTGTCACTCTATGACATCTCTTGGGCGAAGGGAACCGCTTGTGTGGACGCATGCGCCGTCGCGGGAAGGTGATGGACGACGCGTTCGCGCAATGATGCTATGGCCTCCTTGCAAGGGGATGTCAGGAAGGAACGGAGCCGGATGGCGGAGGAAGCGGCGAGCCACAATGTGCGGGCGGTGACGAGGGCGCTTGCGATCCTCGATTCCTTCGCCGGCAAGGGGCTGCAATCCCTGGCCGAGGTGACGGCCGCGACCGGGCTCGACAAGGGCACGACCCGGCGTCTTCTCCTCACCCTGATGGACAGCGGCTTCATCGCGCAGGATCCGGCGACCCAGCACTACCGCCTCGGCCGCGCGATCCGCGACCTTGCGGCGAGCGTCGCCGACGATCTCGACCTGAAGGCCGTGGCGCTGCCTGTGCTCACCGAACTCGCGGCCGAACTGCACATCACCGCCTTCCTCTCCATCTACGATGAAGGCGACGTGGTGTGCCTCGACCGCATCCACGACATGAAGGGCATCGAGGTGCACTGGTGGGCGATCGGCGGCACGCTCTCCTACAATTGCGGTGGCGCGCCCAAGCTGCTCCTCGCCTATCAGGAGCCGGAGGAGATCGAGCGCGTGCTCAAGCGCGAGCCCGTCGCGCTGACGCCGAAGAGCATCGTCGACCGGGACCGGCTGCGCGAGCGACTGGCTCTGATCCGCAAGCGCGGATGGGAATTCGCCATCGACGACGTCACGCTCGGGCTCACCGCGCTCGCAGCTCCCGTGCTGGGCCCCGACGGCGGCGTGGTCTGCTCCATCAGCATGGCCGGCCTTACGCCGCAGATGGTCGAGAACGGAAAGCCCCTGCATCTCGAGCGCCTGCAGAAGGCGGCCGAAAGCATGGCGCGGCGGCTGCGCCTGTCGGGAGGCAGCGTCCGCGCGAACCGCTGATTCCCATATATCATCAGATGACACGAGGTTTGTGGGTTGACAGGGTTTCGGATTTCCTTCTAGGTTGTCCGGCAAGGGAATGTTTCCGAGGAACTGGGAACGCAGGCTGGCGCAGGCGGCTGTCGCCGTGGTGACTGCCGCGTCCGTGGGCGGGCGTCGGCCATGGTCTTCGCGGGTTGCACCAAGGCGTGGACGGCCAACGGCGCCTGAGGAGAGGCGTTCGCTCGGCGACTGACTTTTATAGGGAGGAAAAGATCGTGACCTTTTTGAACATGCTTGCGTGCGGCGCGCGCTCGGCCGGACTGGCCGTCGCAGTCGCCGGCGTCGCCCTCTCGGCGGCGCCGTCACTCGCCGCGGGGCTGACCCCAGGCGAATACCAGATCGGCTTCGTGACCGAGAATACCGGTCCGCTCGCCGCGGCCGGCGTCTCCTACTACCATGGCGCTCAGCTCGCGATCGACGAGGTCAACGAATCGGCCTGGATCGGCAAAGGCGATACGCTGAAGATGGTCGAGAAGGAATCCGGCTCGGACGCCGCGCGCGCCGTTCAGGCCGTCTCCCAGTTCATCGCCAACCGCAACATCATCGCCACGAGCTGCTGCATCCTGTCGCCGGTCGCCGGCGCCGTGCGTCCCGTGGCCGTCAACGCCAAGATCCCGCTGGTGATCTACGGCGCCACCAAGCCCGGCCTGCCGCAGCTTCCCTATGTCACCTCCGTCGTCGGCCTGCCCGGGCCGCAGGAGGTGAAGATGACCAAGACCATCATCGAGAAGCTTCACCCGAAGACGGTCACCTATTTCGTCAATGCCGACAACGAAGCCTTCCAGGGCCGCTTCAAGGCTGCGCAGAAGGTGATGGAGGACGCCGGCGTCAAGACGGCGGGCGTCGTCAGCATTCTCGCCTCCGACACCGACTTCACCGCGCCGGCCACGCAGGCGATGGGCACCAATCCCGACCTGATCATGGTCTGGACCACTCAGACCCCGGCCGGCGGCATCATCGCGGCCCTGCGCCAGCGTGGCTACAAGGGCGCGATCACCGCGAACGACGTCATCGCGCCGCCGCCCATGTTCAAGAAGATCGGCGAGCCGCTGGTCGGCGTGCCGTTCCCGGTGCTGTTTTCCGCCGAGCTTTCCGACACGCCCGAGGCCAAGGCCTTCATCGCCTCCTACCAGAAGCGCTTCAACGCCTTGCCGGACGCCTACGCCGCCCAGGGCTACACCATGGTCTACTACATCGCGCAGGGCCTGAAGTCGCTCGACGGCAAGCCGACGCGCGAGGCCCTGGCCGAGGCCATGGCCAAGATCCCGGAGATCGAGCACAACGTCTATGGCGGCCTCCCGATGAAGGACGGCCAGGCCGAATTCGCCAAGTCGATCATCGGCGCCTGGTCCTCGGACGGCAAGGTGGTGCACTGGGATCCGAAATAGATGCACCTGTTCCTTGAGCAGCTCGTCAACGGCTGGGCGCTGGGTTCGCTCTATGCCCTGTTCGGGATCGGCTTCGGCCTCGTCTTCTCGACGCTCGGCATCCTCAACGCTGCTCACGGAACCTACGCCAGCTGGGCCGCCATCGTCGGCTACTACGCGGTGGTCTGGCTCGGCGTGCCTTTCCCGGTCGCGATCGCGGCCGGGGTTCTGGCTGGCGGCATACTCGCGATCGTCGTCGACCAGATCGGCTTCCAGCCGCTCCGCGCCAAGAAGGCCGGGCTGCTCGGCGGGCTGATCACCAGCATCGCCTTCTGGATCATCCTCGATAGCCTGGCCGGTTTCGCCACCGAGCAGCAGAGCCTCGCCTTTCCCGCCTCGACCTATCCGAACAGGATGGTGGCGATCGGGCCGGTGATGGTCCCCGAGATGCAGATCATCACCATCCTGGCGCTCATCGTCTGCGCCGTCGGCATCTATCTCCTCATCCAGAAGACGCGCATCGGCGCTGCCATGCGCGCCGTCGGCTGGAACGAGGTCGCCGCCGGGCTGGGCGGCGTCAATGCGCGGCTCGTCATCCTGCTCACCGCCTTTCTCGCCGGTGCGACCTCGGGCCTTGCCGGTGTCCTGGGCGGCATCGCCACTTCAAACGTCTCCTTCACGCTCGGCGAAGGGCTGATGCTGAAAGGCTTCGCCGCCGTCGTTGTCGGCGGCTTCGACGACGTACGCGGCACGGCGATCGCCGGCATCTGCCTCGGTATCATCGAGGTCTTCGTCGGTCAGTACGTCTCAACCGCCATGCGCGACGGAGTGACCTATGCCCTGCTGCTGCTTTTCCTGATCGTGCGGCCTCGCGGTCTTTTCGGCAGCGCCAGCTTCCAGCGGGCGTAGGGATGGACACGCTTCTCGACTTCTGGGCGGCCTACGGAAGCACCGTGGTGTTCGCCATGATCAACGCCTTCTTCGCGTTGAGCACCTATGCCGTGCTTTCGACGGGCGTGCTGAGCTTCACGACCGTGGTCTTCGCGGCCGTCGGCGGCTTCCTGGCGGCGCAGATGGTCGGGCATCTGCAGATATCGATCCACCTCGCCTTCCTGTTCGCTGCGCTCGGCGGCGGGCTTGCGGCGGCGATCGTCGCCGTTGCCTTCCTCAAACTCGACAGCCACTGGATGGCGCTGGCGAGCCTGGCGCTGGTGCTCATCACCCGCGTCGTGGCGCTCAACGCGCCGGCCCTGACCGGCGGCGTCAACGGCCTCGTCGTGCCGCTGCGGGTCGATCCGCTCGAGGTCGCGATCCTGCTCGCGGTCGCGACCTTCGCCTTCTATCGGCTGCACAATTCCTGGTACGGGCTTGCCTCGCGGGCGGTGCGCGAGGATCCGGCTGTCGCCTCCACCATGGGCATCGCGCCGCGCCGCGTCCAGTTCATCGCTTTCGTCATCAGCGGCGTGGTCGGCGGCATCGGCGGCGCCGCGCTCGCCTTCACGCTCCAGTTTCTCTCGCCCGAGACCTACTTCATCGGCATCGCCTTCACCATGATCGCTTCCGCCGTCCTCGGCGGCTCCTTCCACTGGTTCGGACCGGTCGTTGGCGCGTTCGTCTTCACCGCGTTGCCGGTGACGATGCAGGCCTTCGTGCCTCAGGTCGAGGATGTGGCGAAAGGCGTGGCGCTCCTGCTGATCATGATCTTTATGCCGCGCGGGCTGATCGACCCACGCGCGATCCGGCTGCGCCGCGCCGCCAAGCTCCGGCAAAAGCAGGAGAGCGCCGTCAATGCCTGACCGCGAGGCGCCCCGTATCCTGCTCGAGTTCGACGACGTGGTGAAGAGCTTCGGCGGCGTCTTGGCCGTCGATCATCTGAGCGCGCATGTCCGCGAGGGCAGCGTGCACGGCCTGATCGGCCCGAACGGCGCCGGCAAGACCACGATGATCAACCTCATCACCGGCCTGTTCCATCCCGATTCCGGTGTCATCTCCTTCGACGGCAGGCATCTGCAGGCGATGGCGCCGCACCAGATCGCCGCGCTCGGCATCTCCCGCACCTACCAGAACGTGCGCCTCTTCAGCGGCATGACGGCGCTCGAACAGGTGATGACCGGCTGCTACCTGCAGCGCGGCGTCGCCCTCTGGGCCTCGTTCCTGGGGACGGGCAATGCGCGCCGGCAGTGGGCGAAGACAAGGGACCATGCCCTGTCCCTCCTCAAGCGCGTCGGCATGGCCGACCGGGCGGATGAGCTTGCCGAGACGCTTTCCTATGGCGAGCAGCGGCGGGTCGAGATCGCGCGGGCGCTGGGCTCGGACCCGAAGCTGCTCCTGCTCGACGAGCCGACCGCCGGCATGAATACCCAAGAGGCGAGCGCGGTCGGCCGCCTGGTGCACGAACTGCGCGACAGCGGCCTCACCATCCTTCTGGTCGAGCACAATATGGGCTTGGTCACCGAGTTCTGCAGCAGTTGCACCGTGATCAATTTCGGCCGTCTCCTGGCGGAAGGCGAGCCGCGTGCCTGCATCGCCAATCCTGAGGTGCAGGAGGCCTATTTCGGACGCCAGAACGATGCTGAACGTATCCAAGCTCTCCGCTAGCTACGGCGCCATCCAGGCGGTCCGCGCGATCGACCTGTCGGTGAAGGCGGGCCAGTTCGCGGTGCTGCTCGGCGCCAATGGCGCCGGCAAGTCGACGACGTTGCGCAGCATCGCCGGCCTGCACCGGCCCGTCGCCGGTTCGGTCCGGCTCGGCGAGAAGGAGATATCGCGCCTGCCGCTGCACAAGGTGGTCGGCGCCGGCCTCGCCTTCGTCCCCGAGGGGCGGATGGTGGTGGCGCCGCTGACAGTGGAGGAGAATCTCGAGCTCAGCCGCTTTTCCGGCC
>JBQCFA010000264.1:0-2268 GCA_051959695.1 Rhizobiaceae bacterium | reverse complement strand
CGATGGCCTCGCGCACGAGGGGGCAAATCGACCGGGCCGTCCAGCCTAGATCGAACATTCCGAATCCGCAGAGTTTGACGAAGACGTTCGCGCAGCGGGCCAGACGTCCCATGCCGCGTTTCCAGCCCGCCATGTTGTCCTCGTCGCGTTCGGCAGGCATCCCGCAATGGTCGAGGACAATAGTGGTCCGTGGATTCGCCTCCGCCAGAAGCGCGATCTTCTCCATCTGTCGATGATAGACCTGCGCGTCGAACGACAGCCCGTATCGCTCCAGCAGGGCGAAGTTGCGGTGCCATAGCGGATCGGCGAGATAATCGCGCGGCGCGCGGTTGAGTTTCGGATCCGCGTGCCGGTTGAGAACCTGCCTTATGCCGCGAACACGGCCATGCGCCGCCTGGGCCGCCATGGTCTTCTCAGCATCGGCAGCGGAAAGATCAGTAAACGCCACGATCGCATGCGGGAAGCCGCTTGACGCGGGCGCTTCCGCGGCGGCCTCCAGCCATTCGGTTTCGCCGACCGGGTTAGCCGGATCGAAGTTCGCCTGGACGTGGACGGATGCGACGAGATCCAGGCCCGCGGCGTCTTTGAGGAAATCCGATACCCGATAGCTCTTGCGCAGGGCCGACCAGTCGCCCCAGCCACGGTCGTGGTCCTTGTCGGCGAGCCACGGATAGGAATTGATCTCAAGGTCCCACAAATGGTGATGGGCATCGACGATTTGCATCTGCTTCCCGGATATGGAAGGCGCCACGCCGTGGTGGATCACCGCCGCATTGTCCGCCCCTTCTTGCCCAGCTGCGCCGGCAGTACTCTGTAAGCGTCTTCGATCCAGTCGCACAGAACGGGCCTGGTTTCCCGCGGATCGATGATATCCGGCACCCGAAACTTCTCTGCCGTCAGGAACGGCGAGGCCAAATGTTCGTATTTCCGTTCCAGTTCGGCAAGCCGGGTAGCCCGTTCTTCCTCCGGCAGGGCATCGAGTTCGCGCCGGTATGCCGCCGCGATACCGCCCTCGAAAGGAATGGAGCCCCAGCGCGCCGATGGCCATGCATAGTGCAGGTTGATGCCCTGGAGGCGGGCATAGGCGGTACCCGCAAGACCGAAGAGCCTGCGGATGACGATGGCGCACCACGGCACCCGGGTCTGCTCGATCGCCGACACGACGCGGACCGAGCCGCGGACATTGCCCATCCGTTCGCCCTCGATCCCCACGACCGTCCCGGGCTGGTCGACAAAATTGATGATGGGCAGGTGGAAGGTGTCGCACAGATCGATGAAGCCCTCCATCTTTTCCGCTGCAGCGCGGTTTAGGCCGCCCCCGAAGCGATAAGGATCGTTCGCCATGACCCCGACCGGCCTGCCGGCCAGCCGCGCCAGGCAGGCGACGACGGAAGTGCCGTAATTGGGGGAGATTTCGAAAAGCGAATCCTTGTCGAGAACCATCTCGAGGATCTTGCGTACCTTGTACACTCGGCGTCTTTCGCGGGGGATGATCGAAAGCAGATCCTCCTCGCGCCGGTCCGTCGGATCAGCGCACGCCTGGACCGGCGGCAGCTCATAGACGCTCGAGGGCAGGTAAGACAGGAACCGGCGCGCCTGTCGGAAGGCATCGTCCTCGCTGGAAGCCTCGTTGTCGACGACACCGCTGACCCTGGTATGCATGTCGGCGCCGCCGAGCGCCTCCTTGTCGACCTGCGCGCCGACGCCCCGCTCGACCACGGGCGGCCCGCCGGCGAAGACCTGCGAGGTGCCCCTGACCATCACGGAGAAATGCGCGCACGCGGCCTTCAATGCTCCAAGCCCGGCGCATGGGCCCAACGCGAGGGCCACGACCGGAATTTCGCCGAGCAGGCTGACCATCGGCCAGGTCGAGTAACCCGGTATCTTCGTCGATCCCTGCTGCTCGACCAGGCGCACCGACCCGCCCGCGCTTTCCACGAGGCGTACCAGCGGCATGCGCATTTCGAGAGCGTAGTTTTCCGCGTAAATCCACTTTTCGGATACAGTGGCCTCGGAAGACCCGCCGCGGATCGTATAGTCGTCCGCGTCGATCGAGACCTTGCGCCCGTCCACCCGGGCCGTGCCGATCACCGCGTTGGAGGGCCTGACGTGAACGAGATTGCCGTTCGCGTCATATTCGCCCTTCCCCGTCAGGATGCCGATTTCCCGCCATGACCCCGGATCGACGAGCCGCTCGACGCGTTCACGCGCCGTCAGCCGGCCGCCCGCATGCTGGCGCTCGACGCTTTCCTTGCCGCCGAGCTCCAT
>JBQCFA010000263.1:0-14090 GCA_051959695.1 Rhizobiaceae bacterium | reverse complement strand
ATCAGGGGTTGCAGAACCGCTTGGCGTTCGGCGTCCATTTGCCGAAGCCGGTTGCCACCATGTTGGCGATGACGCGGCAGACATAGACCTTCTGGGCCGGATCGTTGTCGGGACCGGCGTGGTAGCGGGCGACGGCCATCGACCAGCTCAGATGCTGCCTTTTCAGGTCGACGAGGAAACGGGCGGCATAATCGACATTGTGGTGCGGGTCGAACATGTCGGGTATGCCGGCGAAGTGGTCGCCATGATAGCGCTCGTTGATCTGCATGCAGCCGACGTCGATGAGCTTCGCGCCGCGCCCCTTGGCCTCGGCGAAGAGGCGCAGCGCTTCCGCGCGGCTCGCGGGGAACACCGCCTTGCCCTCGATGTTCATGGCGTTCGGCTGAAGGCTGCCCTTCCTGCCCGTCTCGGCCAGGCCGACCGCGTAGAGGATGCCGACCGGAACGCCGTATTCGGCGGAAGCGCGCAGGATCTCCGTTTCGCACGGATTGATCGCGGCGAACGCTCCGAAGGCAGGAAAGCTATATAAAAACGCCGCGCCCAGGCAGGCGATCAGACGCCGTCTGAACCATCCCGATGCCGCCGCGGTCAGATGCATCTTCATATCCGTTCCCCGAGCCTTGCCGGTTCTGACCCGCCTGGCGTTCCGATTGCCCCGACATGGAGAAGGCGCCGCCCTGGCCGGCGAACCCGCCGGCGGAGCCGTCGCGCGCCGTCGACTGAGCCTGGGGCTGGCCTTGCGCCTGCACTTGCGGCTGAACCTGGCGAACGGTCACCTTGTCTATCTGGAAGCCGAGCGATTGCAGCGATTTGACGATATCCGAGCTGTCGCTGGACAGGCGGCGCTGGGCATCGGGCGTCTCGACCTGGATGTCGATCGTCAACCCCGAGCCGGAATATTTCAGATTGGCCGTGACCGTTCCGAGCTCGACCGGGCGCAGCTGGATGCTCAGCGACTGGACCGGCAGCGAGCCGGCGGGTGCGCCCGTGGCGACGGCCGCCGCCGCGGCGCTCGCATAGCGCGCCAACCGGCCTCCATCGGCCAACGCGGCGACGAAGGAGTTCGCGCTTCCGGAGGAGGGGACCAACTGCGCCGTGGGCAGCGGCGAGGCGGCGGAGTCCGCCTTTGCTCCGGCGGCGACCGCTGGCGCGTTCTGCGCCGCCTTGCCCTGCGCACCGCCGTCGCCTTCTCCCTTGCCGTTCGGATCAGAGCCGGCATCGCCGGCCTGCTGATCCGCCGCTGTCGGGATCGTACCCTGGACGTTGGCCGCGGAGGCCGGCGCGGAGGCCGGGACGGCCTGTGGAGCCGATTGGCCCGGGCGATCGAGGGAGGCGACCTTCGCCATGAACACCGCCGAAGGGCTGGGGTCCTGCGTGCCGGCCGGAACTATGACCGAAATGTCTGGCGCGGGGTCGGGAGCCGACGGAACCGGCGCGGCGGATGGGGCAGGGGGCGTGACGCCGGGTGACTTGCTGTTGGTCGTTGGCGTGGCCGACGAACCGGCTGCCGCCGCTGTGGGGAGATCGGCGAGCATGCCGGCGGCCTTGCCGAGTTCGGGGTCCGGCACCGGCGAATCCACCGTTGCCGGGCTCACTTGCCCGGATGTGATTGCGGCGCCGTTGCCCTGGCCCGTCGCATTGCCGTCGGGACTGGTCGCATCGGCGCCCGTGCCGCCTTCCGCCGCGGCCGCCGGTCCGTTGGTGGCGGGGGCAGCGGTCGGCCATGGCTGGGCAAGCACCCGTTCCGCCTGCATGTGAGGGGGCAAGGCGCCGCCGTCCTTGTCGTCCCTGTCCTTCTCCGCGTCCTGATCGTTGTCGTCGTGACCTTTCCCGGCGGTGGCCGGCCTGGCCGCCTCGCCGTCCTGGCCGGAACGGCACGAAGGCGTCCCGTCAAGCTTGCCGTCGTTTCCGTCGGCATCGTCCTTCCCGGCGGAGGAGGGCGTCCTGGTGTCGGAAGTGGTGGCCTTGGGCTTTTCGTCCAGCGCCCGCGAGAAATGCTCGTCGGCCATGCCCGATGCGGTGCGAACGGCAGGCGCGGCGGTGATGGGAAGGCCCGGCTGAATGGCTAATCCTGGCATCATTCGGTGTCCTTGAGCAGTTCGTCTATGGATGCGAGCTTCCGCTGGGTGTCGGCGACGATCTTGTCCGACGCTTCCATCGCCTTTGCATCAGGACCGGCGGACGGCGCCGGCTTCTTTGCGGCCGGGGTAGCAGCCTCGGCCACTTTCGCCGCGGGTGGGCTATCCTTGACGGCGGCGGCGTCCTTTGTCGGCGCTTCCGGCTTTGGCGGCGTGGCGATCACCTCCCTCGCCACGGCCAGCGCCGCGTCAAGCAGGCTGCGGTCGCTCTCGCTCAGCCGATCCCTGTCGATCGATTCCAGCTGCCGTGCGACCGCGCCCGCGGAACCGGAAGCGACGGAGGCGATGCTGGAATAGAGAAGCACTCGCGGGTCGTTGGTCTTCGACCGCGGATCGTTGCGGACCCCCGCCTGGCGGGAGGCGAAGGCGGTGAGCTCGCCGAGCCCATCGATGGCGCTCTGGCGGGCAAGGCGGAGATAGACGAACTTGCGGCGGTCCGCGTCCATCCCGTTCAGCGCTCTCGCAACCCTGTCGAGGTCCATGCTCTCGTGCATGTCGACGACGCCCGCGACGAAGCCGTCGACGAACTGGCTGGCATAGGGCGAATGGAGGAAGCGGCGCACATATCGCTCGGAATAGTCCAGGAACCGGTCGGAATCGCGCATCTTGAGAGCGATCATGACGGAACGGCGGAGCGCCGCCTCTTCCACCAGCGAACCTGGCCCAAGCAGCCGGGCCTTGTCGAACAGCTTGAGCGCGGCTGCCGAATCCTCCGCCGCCGCGACCGATCCTTGCAGTAGCGCCAGATAGGCGCCGAGCTCGGTTGGCTGCGTCAGCGCGTCGATGTCGTGGAGGGCCTTTTCCGCTTCCGCCGGACGGCCCTGAACATAGCCGACGACGCCGGCGCCGAGCGCGGCGCGCGGCGGCTTCAGGTCCAGCCGCGAGACAACCGTCTCAATGGTCGACGGGTTGCCGCCGGAGATGCCGTAGACGAGGAGCGCATCGAAGTTGCGTTCGTCATCGAAGTCCTTGGGGGACGAGGAAAGGAGCTTGGCGTCGATCATCTCGAGCAGCTTGCGCTGCATGGGGAAGGCGGCCTCGTCGCCGCCCGCGATGCGGTCCTGCACCAGTTCAAGCGAACGCACGAGCTGGTAGGGCTGCAGGTCGAAGCGTTCCTCCGCGCGCGCGGTGGCGGCGAAGGCAGCGGCGAGCAGCGCCGCCGCAGCCAGCCCTCCCGCGCGCGCGACGGTCGACACTACTTCGTCTCCAGCAGGATCTCGATGCGGCGGTTGGCGTCCGCATAGGGGTCGTCCTTGACCTTCAGCTTGCGGTCGGCAAAACCCGCGACCTCCATGACGCGCTTCTCGTCGAGGCCGGCGCGCACGAGCATGTAGTAGGCCGTCTGCGCCCGCGCGCTGGAGAGACGCCAATTGTCGTAGGTGTCGCTCTTGAAGGGCCTGCCGTCCGTATGGCCGTCGATGCGGATGGCGCCCTTGTGTGCCCCAAGTATCTTCGAGATCTTCTCCATGGCGAGAACCGTCTCGCGGTTGGGAACCGCCGAGCCGATCTCGAACATGCCGAAATTGGACTGGTCGCTAACGGAAATGAGAACACCCCTGTCGGTCTCGGCAACCGTCAGGCCCTTGTAGACCGGATCGTCGCTGCCGAAGCTGCCGGCCAGCTGGTTGCGGATGTCGGCGGCGACCCTTTCCGTAGCCTTGTCGGCTTTCCCGGCCTCCGCGGCCGCCGTTTTCGGCGCCACGGTCTGCGCGCCCGCCTTGTCGGAACCCGGCTCAGTCGCCGGGCCGCTCTGTTCCGTCCGTTTCTGCAGGGGCGCGGCCTCTTCCTTCTTTGCGGCATCCCGTCCGTCGCCGGCCAGTGCCTCGACTTCGGCGGCAGCCACGGAGGCCGCGGTGGCCGGCTCGGCCTTGGCCTCGATGCGGGCGGAGCCGGGAGCGGCCTTTCCGCCTTCCGGCGCGTTTGGCTCCGGCTTCGCCTTGGCGCCAGCCGCGGCCGCCGCCGAGGCTGGCTCGGCCGTGCCTTTGTCGCTTTCCTTAGCCGTAACCTTGCCGCCGACAGAGGTGAAATTGTCCGCCAGGCCGGAACTCACCGTTTCGGCATCTTCCTTCGGCACGCGGACCTGCTGCGACCAGAAATTCGGCGCGAATGGGTCGCGATAGGTCTGGCCTCCGGATGCGCCGGTGGCAGGACCGGAGTCGCGGGCGCCGCCGTCACCCTTGGCGCTGGTATTCTGCAGCGTGCCGGTCTCGCCGGCGATCTCCGCAAGCACGGAATACGGATCGGCGAACAGGTTCTTGTCGGAATGCTTGACCGTCTTCGATTCGTCGAGCGAGTTCTCCTTCTTCGACGGCCCGGTGAGGGCGTCGGGGCCGGAGACGGGCTTGTCGGTGTCGTGCGCATCCTTCCGAACCGTCATGTCCGGATCACCGGGCGTCTTCGACGGTTCGTCGATGCCCTTGCGCGACGTGTTGCGGTCGACGAGCTTCACCGGGTTGAAATAGCTGGCCAGCGCCGCCCTGGTCTGCTCGTTGGCGGCGTTGATGAGCCACATGACCAGGAAGAAGCACATCATGGCCGTCATGAAGTCGGCGAAGGCGATCTTCCAGACGCCGCCGTGGTGGCCTTCCTCCTCATCATGCCCGCCGCGGCGGACGATGATGATTTCCTGATGCCTCAGGCCGTCGGCGTCCATGCTCATGCCAGCACCTCATGGACGGCTGCCTGCCATTCCGCCAGCCGGGTCTCCATGAGTCCGCCATCGACGTCGACGGTGAGGTCGGCGTCGGCGGTCTCGTGGTGCCGGAGGTATTTCGACCTGTCTCCCATCTTGGAAGCGAGCGCGGAAAAGAGCGATGTCGGGCCTGAAACGCGGATCGTTACCGCGTCGGCGTCGTCAAGCGCTTCGTCGATCGCGCGCGCCAGCTCCTCGATGCTGCGCTTCAGCACTTCGTCGCTGGCGATCGGCGCGAGGATGCGGGCAACCGTGCCGCTGATCGTCTCGACAATGCGCGCCTCCGCCTCGCGCAGACCGGTTTCCAGGCGGACGCCGAACTCCCCGCCGTGGCGCCGGTTGATCTCCGCGATCTCCGCGGCGTGCCTTTCGCGCTCGGCCAAGAGCGCGGCCTCGTGCGCTGCGGCCAGCGTCTCGCCGACAGTCCGTTCCGTCCGCTCCCGCTCCTCGGCAAGCAGGGCGTCGATGTCGACCTTCGGCCCGCTGTCGATGGCCGTCCGTTCGAGGCGCGCCGTATCGCCGCGCGGCGGGCGCTGCGGCCGTTGCGCGAAGTCGGCGAGCATGTCGGCCAATGCATATCCGGCCATCAGACCGCCGCCTCCTGATGCGCCCATTTGCGCAGGATCTGCGCGGTCCGCTCCTCGTTGAGGTCAACCATGCGCGCCAGCCGCTCCTGCGGCGCCGGCCTGAGCTTCTGGCGCAGTTCGTCGATCGGGCTCGCGCCCGGGACACCCGGGCCGGGCAGCGCTCCGGCGGCGCCCGCGATCTGAGGATGGCCCTCGGAAGCGGGGAGGGAACGCTGTACGTCCTCGAAACTCTGCGGAGCGCCCGGCGCCGGTTTCCCGAGAGCGGCGGCAAGCGGCTTGAGGCCGAACCATGTCACCAGGAAGGCGACCAGGACGAAGGCCGCGGCGTTGATGAGCGAGAAGACATGGGTGCCGAGGCGATCCATGAACCCCGGCGTATCGGCCGGCGCGCCGCCGAGGCCGTCGAGGAATTCGACCGCGGCCACGTCGATCTTGTCTCCGCGCTTGTCGTCGAACCCAGTGGCGGAGGCGACGACTTTCCGGATCTCGGCAACACGGGCCTCGAGCGCGTCGGCCGGCGCATCCTTCCCGAGGATGTCCAGCAGGCGCTGGCGGTTCACGACGACCGCTATGGAAAGCTTGGAGATCGAGAAGCCGTCGCTTTTGGTGGCGATCTTCTTGGAATTGATCTCGTAGTTGGTGGTTTCTTCCTTCCGCTCGCGTTTTTCCGTCGATTTCGGCCCATCCGCCGCGGCTGCGGGGCGGTCGGCCGGCAGGTTCTGCTCGACGGAAGTCGGCGTCGAGGCCTGCTGATGGTTGGAGTTGTCGTTGGTACGCACCGTCTGAACGGAACGTTCGACGCGCGAGGCGGGGTCGAAGATCGTCTCCTCGATCTGCTTGGTGTCGGTATTGACGGCGGCCTTGACACTGGCGCGGAAGTTTTCGGCCCCGAGATAGGGCGCGAGCGCCTGGTTGATGTTGCTCTCCATCTCGTTCTCGACCGTCTGCTCGACGCCGAAAGCGCGGTTGGCGGTGTTGCTGGCAGGGTCGTCGCCGGCCGCAAGCAGCGTGCCGTTGGTGTCGATGACGGTCACCTTGTCGGCGTTGAGGCCGGGCACCGCCGCAGCCACGAGGAAGCGGATGGACATGGCGGTCCTGCGCTCGTCGATGCCGGAGGCGCGGATCATCACCGAGGCGGTCGGCTGTTGCTCCTCGCGGCGGAAGTTCGCGCGCTCCGGCATGACGATGTGGACGCGCGCCGACTTGATGCCGCTGATCGACTGGATGGTGCGGGCGATCTCGCCTTCCAGCGCACGCACGCGCGTCACCTGCTGCATGAAGGAGGTGAGGCCGAGAGAGCCAACGTTGTCAAAGAGTTCGTAGCCGGCGTTCGCGCTTGTCGGCAGCCCTTTCTCGGCGAGCAGCATGCGCGCTTGCGCCGTCTTGCCGGCGGGCACCAGGATCGACGTGCCCTTCGAGTCTACGTCGAAGGAGATGCCGGCTTCGCCGAGCACGAGCCCGATCTGGTTCACGTCGGAGCGCTCGAGGCCGACATAGAGCGTCTCGTAGGCGGGCTTGTTCAGATAGTAGGAAGAGACGCCGATCGTCGCCATGACGAGGACCGCGACGGCGGCGAGGATGGCCAGCCTTCTCGGTCCGAAGCTTCGAAGGTTGTCGACGACATTCTGGAGTTGGTCAGGCACCGGCACGAAGCTCCCGAAATTAGGCCGGGGAGACCGTAGCCGCCGAAGCTTGTGCGAAAATGAAATCGGGCCGCGCTGACGCGCGGCCCGATCTGTACCCGATTGGTTGGGCTCGTCCCCTGGAAGGCGCTCTTAGCGGAAGAGCGAGAGGATCGACTGCGAGTTCGAGTTGGCGATCGACAGCGCCTGGATACCGAGCTGCTGCTGGGTCTGCAGGGCCTGCAGGCGGGTCGACTCCTCGCTCATGTCGGCATCGACCAGGGCGCCTACGCCGCGATCCACCGCATCCATGAGGTTCTTGACGAAGTCCTGCTGCATGTCGATGCGGCTCTTGACCGAGCCGAGGTTGGCTGCAGCCGTCGTGACTTTGGCCGACATGCTCTCCACCGTGTTGGTATAGGCCTGCAACTGGGCGCTGGAGGCATTGGTGATGTCGATGTCCATGATGCCGCCGCCGGTATCAGCGCCGGCTGCGCTCAGATCTGCAAACATACCGGTAGCGCCGGTGATCGTCCCAGACGAGCCGTCGTCGGACGCCGCGTTGCTGATATCGATGGTACCGGTGGTGCCGGTGGTCGTGCCTGTGAAGACCAGCTTGCCGGCGTCCGTGCCAGTCCCTTCCGACGCTGTAACACCAGTCACGCCCGCCGTGCCCAGGGCATGGTTGACAACCTTGGCGAGGTCGGCCGCATTGTTGACCAGACCGTCGGTGGTACCAAGGGCGGCGTCGACTTCGGATTTGTCGAGGGTCACCGAGGTCGCCGTACCGCCGTCAACAGCCACGTCGAAGCTGATGCTGCTTCCGGAAGCGCTGAGGTCCAGGCCGCTCGAGAAGTTGGTATCAAATGTCGAGGCCGTCGTCCCCGAGGCAGCCGTGCCCCCCTGCAGGATGCCGGTGGCGTCCGTGCTGGAATCGAACAGCGAGATCGAGGAGATGTCGATGTCGATGGTCGAGATCGATACCTGGTTGTCGGCGCTGCGGTTGAAGGAGGAGACGACCGACTGCGTCGCCTTGTAGCTCGAGGAGCTGGTGTCGACGGAGAGCCAGTTGTTGCCGGAGAAGCTGGCCGAGCTGGCATAGGTCTGCAACTGCTTCTGCAGCTCGGAGATGTCCGACTGGATCTTCGACTTGTCGACGCCCGGCTGCGTGGCCGAAACCAGCTTGGTCTTGATCTGGTCGAGAACGTCCTTGACTGAATCCATCGCCGTATAGGCGACGTCGACGGTCGCGGCGCCGAGGCCGAGCGCGTCCTGAACGGTGGAAAGCGCCTTGTTGTCGGAGCGCATGGTGGTGGCGATCGACCAGTACGCGGCGTTGTCGCTCGCGGTGGCGACCTTGTAGCCGGTCGAGATACGGTTCTCCGTCTGATCCAGGTTCTTGTTGGTCATCTGGAGAGTCTTGAGCGCCGTCATCGCCGACGCATTGGTCATGAGACTGGACATTAGAATCCGCCCTTATCGATGTCTGATTTTGAAATACCGGATCGGGCCGGTATGACGGAGCGGCATCATGCCCATCGCCCCCCTTCGGGCGACCCGTCATGGAAGTGTGCCCCCTTATGCGGCCTAATTCCCTACCAAACCGATAATGGCGAAGCGGTTTTCACGAGAAGGAGCGCACGAGGCTGCCGACCAGGAGGTTCCAGCCGTCGATGAGGACGAAGAACATGATCTTGAAGGGAAGGGAAAGGACTGTCGGCGGCAGCATCATCATGCCCATGGACATGGTTATGGTCGCCACCACGAGGTCGATGACCAGGAAGGGCAGGACGATCAGGAAGCCGATCTCGAAGCCGCGGCGGATTTCGGAGATCATGAAGGCGGGGACGAGGATGCGCAGGTCGACGGTGTCGCGCGAGGCCACCGGCTCGCCGCGTTCGCGTGACAGATCGGCGAAAAGGTCATAGTCCTTCGGCCGCACGTTGCGCAGCATGAATACACGGAACGGGTCGGCGATGCGCTGGAGCGCCACCTCCTCGGTGATCTGGTTGTCCATCAGCGGCTTCACGCCCGTGTTCCACGCCTGATCGAAGGCCGGCGTCATGACGTAGAAGGTCATGAACAGCGCAAGGCTGACGAGCACGATATTGGCAGGGGTCGTCTGCAGGCCCATGCCGGAGCGCAGGATGGAAAACGCGATGATAAAGCGCGTGAAGCTCGTCACCATGATCAGGATGCCCGGCGCGATCGACAGCACGGTCAGGAGACCGAAAAGCTGGACGATGGTACCTGCGTTGGTACCGGCCATCCGCCCGGCGAGGGAACCGAGATCGATGTTCTGGGCGAAGGCGGGGACTGCGATCAGCAGCGCCGGCGCGACGAGGAAAAAGAGACGAGACGGTCTCATTCGAACAAGAGGGTCTTGATCAGGATCTTCTTGACCCTTCCACCGCTGCGGATACGGGCGCGCTCCTCCAGATCCTCCTTCAGGTGCTGGAAGCCGCTCGCGCCCTCCACCTGGGGCAGCTTCACGGTGCGCATGAAAGCGAGGAAATCCTGGTGTATCTGCTCGGCGATGGCGTTGTCCGGCGCGCCATTGAAGACGAGGGACAGCTCCATCCGAACCCAGATGTCGCTCGGCGCTGCCAGATTCGTGGTGATCGGCTCGATCGGAAGCACGCCGAGTTCGGCGCCTTCGACATCCTCCTTGCCGTCCTTCCTCGTCGCCGCCTTGTCGGTCGTCTTCACATGCGCCTTGTCGATGCGGGTCGGCTTGTCGATCTCCGGCGCCTGCGAGCCCCGGGTCGAGTTCAGATAGCCGCCGGAGAACCAGCCCATGCCGACCGCCGCCGCCGTCAGGACGAGCAGGACCGCGATCTGGATGACAACCGACGGGCCGCCTTTCGTCGCCGGTGCTTCCTGTTGTTCGATGACCGCCATCGCCTGTTTCCCTAGAACGGCGCGTAGCGATCGGCGACCTGCTGGCCCCAGGAGGGCTGCTGCACTTCGCTGATGCGGCCGCGCCCGCCATAGGAGATCCGGGCCTCCGCTATGCGCTCGTACGAGATGGTGTTGCTGCCGTTGATGTCCGCCGGCCGGACGATGCCGGCGATGGTGAGGACGCGAAGCTCGTCGTTGACGCGCACCTCCTGCTGGCCTCGGATGATGAGGTTGCCGTTCGGCAAGACGCGCGTCACCACTGCGGCGACCGAAAGCTTGATGTCTTCGGAGCGGGTGGTGTGGCCCTGGCCGTTGAACTGGCTGTCGCCGTTCGCCGAGAGGTTGCCGGAGCCGGAGGAGCCGCTGCCGCCGAGATCGAAGGCGCCGCTCAAGCCCCAGCTGCGCTTGCCGGTGCGGCTGGTGTCGTTCTCGTTCTTGAGCTTCGCCTGGTCGTTGATGGAGATGACGACCGTCATGATGTCGCCGACCTTCAACGCCCTCGGATCGGTGAAGAGCCGGCTCTGCTGATCGTCCCAGAGCGAGAAGCGCTTCACGGCCGGCGGCGGCGCCTCGGGATAGGTTTCGGCATAGGGCGTCGCCGCGCCGATGCCGGCGCCGACCGGCGAAAGCTTGGGCGCGACGCCGATTTCGGGGGCCACGCAGCCCGACAGGACCGAACAGGCGGCGGCGAGGGCGATCAAGCGTTTCATGAGGGATCCGTCTTGCGCGCGGCGGCGGCCATGATGCGCGTCAGGTTGGCGGCGGCCTTGGCGTCCATCTCGCCGAGGATCAGGCTCGACTGTCGCGGGTCGAGCTTCATCAGGATCGCCGCGGCCAGTTGCGGGGGCATGTCGGTAAGCTGCGGCGCGGCGCCGTCGGGCTTCATCTTCGCGTAGATCTCCACGACGCCGTCGGTCGCCTTGGCGAGGAAGTCGTCGCGCCGCTTCAGCCAGTCCTCGTATTCGGCGCGCTTTTTTTCGAGAAGCGCGACGCGCTTGTCGATGTCCGCCTGGAGATCGAGAAGCTGCTGGCGCTGCAGGGCGTAGCGGCGGTCGCGCGCCGCGTCGGCGATGTTGGTGCAGAAGCGTTCGATCTCGTCGCCGCCCGGGGTTGCCGGCGGCGTCTCGGCCGGACCCGCAAGGGCGGGGAGGGCGACTAGGCAAAGGGCCAGCGCGGCGAAGGTGATGCGCACGACGCAAGTGCTTCGCGGGGTGTGCACCGGAATGCCTTCATCTGCCTCGGGCGGGGGGAGAAGAGCCATCACTGCACCACCAGTTCCGCCTGCAGGGCGCCGGCCGATTTGATGCCCTGAAGGATGGCGATGATGTCGGTCGGCTTGACGCCGATACGGTTCAGGCCGGCGACCAGCGTCTGCAGATCAGGACCGTCAAGAACGGCGACGCGTCCGTCCGGCTGCTTGGCCTCGATGTCGGTCCTCGGCTCCACGGCGGTCACGCCCTTGGAGAAGGGCGCGGGCTCGACGACGCGGGGCGTTTCCGTCACGCGCACGGTCATGGTGCCGTGGCTAATGGCGACGCGCGATATCTTGACGTCCTGGCCGATGACGATCGTGCCGGTGCGCTCGTCGACGACGACGCGCGCCGGGGCCTCCGCCTCGACGGGGAGATTCTCCAGTTCGGCGTAGAAGCGCGCGGTGCTGATGCGGGCCGGCTTGTCGATCAGGACGGTGCGCGAATCCTGTTCGTGCGCCAGGCGCTTGCCGAACCGCCTCTGCGTATAGGCGTTGATGGCGTCGGCGGTGCGCACGGCCGTGGAGAAATCCGGGTTGATCAGTTGCAGCGTCAGCTTCGGCGTCGAATCGAAATCGACGCTGACCTCGCGTTCGACGATGGCGCCGTTGGCGACGCGGCCGGCGGTCGGCACGCCCTGGGTCAAGGTTTCGGCCTGTCCTTGGGCGGCAAAGCCGGATACCGAAACCGAACCCTGGGCCACGGCGTAGATCTGGCCGTCGGCCGCCTTGAGCGGGGTCATGACGAGCGTGCCGCCGTTGAGCGAGGTCGCGTCGCCGAGCGAGGAGACGCTGACGTCGATGCGCGCGCCGGAGCGGACGAAGGGCGGCAGGTTGGCGGTGACGATGACCGCCGCAACGTTCTTGGCACGCGCCTGTCCGCCTTCGGTGGCTATGCCGAGATTCTCGAGCATGGCGCGGATCGACTGCTCGGTGAACGGCGAATTGCGCAGGCTGTCCCCGGTTCCCTGCAGGCCGATGACGAGGCCGTAGCCGATGAGCTGGTTGTCACGCGTGCTCTGCAATTCGGCGATGTCCTTGATCCGCGCGACGACGCCGGCGCTGATCGAAACAGGCAGATAGGACTCGTCGCCGCCGGCAGGCGGCTTGATCGATACCGGCGTGACGGTCGCCCCGGGCTCGAGGTCGGCCGCGGCGACCGGCGCCGCCGCGACGGCCAATGCCAGCATCAGGGGTAGCGCCGTCGCGCGCATCACGAGGCTCCGACCCGGATCGAACCGTCGTCCATGACGATGCCGGAGAAGACGCGCCCGCTGTCCATGTTGCGCACCTTGATCACGTCGCCGGGGGAGCCGGGCTCGAGCGTCACGGCCGTCGCCGTGATGACCAGACCGCCAGCGGAATAGAGCACGCGCACCGCGGCTCCCTGTTCCACCGCGTAGGCGTCGCGGATGGCGTTGAGCGGGATGTAGTGGCCGGGGAGAAGCGTCTGGCGGGAAAGCTTGCCGTCGACCTGGTCCATGCGCGTGGCGACCGTGCGCAGGTCGCGGTTGTGGTTCATCACCGCCACCACCTCCAGGTCGGCCGCGGAAACCTCCTGGCCGGGGTAGACGACATGACGGGTGACGACGGCCACGTCCTGCGCCCAGACGGGCGCGGCGAGCGCGAGAAGCGCCGCCAGGCTGCCGGCCAGGCGAAGAACGGTGACCCTGCTCGCGACTCGCATCCGACGTCAGCCCATGTTCTTGGAGACGACCTGCTCCATTTCGTCGGCGGCCTGGATGACCTTGGAGTTCATCTCGTAGGCGCGCTGGGCCGAGATCATCTCGGTGATCTCCTTCACCGGGTCGACGTTGGAGCTTTCCAGATAGCCCTGTTCGACGGTGGCGAAGCCGACATCGCCCGGAACGCCGGCGGTAGCGGGACCGGAAGCGTCCGTCTCCTGGAACAGATTGCCGCCAAGGGGCTTCAGCCCCGCCTCGTTGACGAAATTGGCGAGCTGGAGCTGTCCGATATTCTGCAGCGCCGTCTGGCCGTCGATCTGGGCGAAGACCTGCCCGGTCTTGTTGACGATGACGTCGACGGCATCGGTCGGAACGGTGATCGAAGGGATGACCGGATTGCCGTCGAGGGTCACGAGCTGGCCGTCGGCGTTGGTATTGAACGCGCCGTCGCGCGTGTACAGCGTCTGGCCGTCCGGCATCTGCACCTGGAACCAGCCGCGGCCGGGGCCGGTCAACGCCAGGTCGTATTTGTTGCCGGTGCTGGTCAACTCGCCCTGGATGTGCAGGTTGCGGATGGCGGCCAGCTTGACGCCGAGCCCGATCGAGGCGCCTTCCGGCACGAGATTCTGGTTCGCCTGGTTGGGCACGCCGGCAAGCCGCTCCGTCTGGTAGAGGAGGTCGGTGAACTCGGCGCGAGCGCGCTTGAAGCCGGTGGTGTTGATGTTGGCGATGTTGTCGGCGATGACTTCCAGGTTGGTCTGCTGGGCGTTCATGCCGGTCGCGGCGATTTCGAGAGCTCTCACTTCAGTCTCCTCAGATCGACATGCGGCTGACGTCGAGATAGGCGGCGACGATCTTGTCGCGGATGGCGATGGCGGCCGAAAGGGTCTCCTGCGCATTCATCACCGCGTCGACGACCTCGCGCGTATCGGCGTTACCCTGCAGCGCCTTGATGGAAACCGTCTGCGCATGATCGAGACCGCCGATCGCCTTGCCGGCGGCATTCGCCAGCGCGCTTTCGAAGGTTTCGGCGATGCCGCCGGCGGCGCCGGCCGCATTCGCCGCCGCGCCGGCTGGGCCGATCGAACCGCCCGCGCTGCCGATGCTGCCGATGAGGCTCAGGGGATTGATCATGAGCAGGCCCTAGTTCCGCATCAGGTCGATGGTCATGGAGATCAGGTCGCGCGCCTGCTTGATGACCTGCAGGTTCGCCTCG
>JBQCFA010000262.1:0-4591 GCA_051959695.1 Rhizobiaceae bacterium | reverse complement strand
ATCGTCGGCCGCCACGCCTATGGCGACCAGTATCGGGCCACCGACTTCCGGTTCCCCGGCAAGGGCAAGCTGACGATCAAGTTCGTCGGCGAGGACGGCAAGGTGATCGAGCACGAGGTGTTCGACGCGCCTTCCTCGGGCGTGGCGATGGCGATGTACAACCTCGACGATTCGATCCGCGATTTCGCCCGCGCCTCCTTCAACTACGGCCTGATGCGCGGCTACCCGGTCTATCTCTCCACCAAGAACACCATCCTCAAGGCCTACGACGGACGCTTCAAGGACCTTTTCCAGGAAGTCTTCGACAGCGAATTCGCCGACGCCTTCAAGGAGAAGAAGATCACTTACGAACACCGGCTGATCGACGACATGGTGGCGTCGAGCCTGAAATGGTCGGGCGGCTATGTCTGGGCCTGCAAGAACTATGACGGCGACGTACAGTCCGACACCGTCGCGCAAGGCTTCGGCTCGCTCGGCCTCATGACCTCGGTCCTCATGACCCCGGACGGCAAGACCGTCGAGGCGGAGGCCGCGCACGGCACGGTGACGCGCCACTACCGCCAGCACCAGAAGGGCCAGGAGACATCGACCAACTCGATCGCCTCGATCTTCGCCTGGACGCGCGGGCTCGCGCACCGCGCCAAGCTCGACGGCAACGACCAGCTGAAAAAATTCGCCGACACGCTGGAGAAGGTCTGCATCGCCACCGTCGAGAGCGGCTACATGACCAAGGACCTCGCCCTCCTGATCGGTCCCGACCAGCGCTGGCTTTCCACCACCGGCTTCCTCGACAAGGTGGACGAGAATTTGCAGAAGGCGATGGCCTGAAAGCGACCCGCTTTCCGGCATCCCCAGACTCGGCGTAAATTCCTGCCGTAACGTCAGGTTACGGAGGGAATCATGCAGAAAAAGCTTCTCGCCGAGTTTTTCGGCACGTTCTGGCTCGTGTTTTGCGGCTGCGGCAGCGCCGTGCTCGCTGCCGGCTTTCCCGGTCTCGGGATCGGATTCTATGGCGTCGCGCTCGCTTTCGGCCTCACGGTCGTCACCATGGCCTATGCGGTCGGCGGCATTTCCGGCGGCCATTTCAATTGCGCGGTTTCCGTCGGCATGGTTGTCGGCGGCCGCATGCCGGCATCCGATCTTGCCGGCTATATCATCGCCCAGCTGGTCGGCGCCATCGTGGCGGCCGCGGTGCTCTACGTCATCGCGTCCGGCAAGGCCGGTTTAGTGGCGGGCGGCTTCGCCTCGAATGGCTATGGCGACCTTTCGCCCGGCAAATATTCATTGCTCGCCTGCCTGGTCATGGAAATGGTGATGACCGGGTTCTTCATCTTCATCATCCTGGCGACGACGAGCCCGAAAGCACCGGCCGGCTTCGCGCCGCTGGCGATCGGACTTACCCTCACCCTGATCCATCTGGTGTCGATCCCGGTGACCAACACGTCGGTCAATCCGGCTCGCTCGACCGGGGCGGCGCTCTTCGCGCAGACCGGCGCCCTGGGTCAGCTCTGGCTGTTCTGGGTGGCGCCCATCATTGGCGCGATCCTCGGCGCCCTCGTCTGGAAGTCGCTCTTCGAGGATCGTCAACAGCCGCTCGGGGTGGTGCCGGCGGAGTAGTCCTTTCAGGCAAGAGCGGACGGGAGGTGGCAAGCCCGCCTCCCGTGTCCCCTGGGTCGGTCGGGTCAGTCCGCGGGCAGCGCGGTTTCGACCAGCTTGGCCCAATAGGAGCAGCCGATCGGGATGATCTCGTCGTTGAAGTCGTATTCCGGGTGGTGGACATTGGGTCCATCGCCCTGGCCGACGAAGATGAAGGCGCCGGGCCGCTTCTCCAGCATGAAGGAGAAATCCTCCCCGCCCATGATCTGCGCCGCTTCCGTGTCGACATTGTCGCCGACCACCTGACGCGCGACGGAGCCGGCGAATTCCGTCTGCTCGGCATGGTTCGAGAGCACCGGATAGTTGCGCTGGTAGTCGAGGACGGCCTTGGCGCCGAAGGCGGCGGCGGTGTGCTCCACGACCTCCTTCATGCGCCGTTCGGCAAGGTCCCGGTTCTCGGGCGTCAGCGTGCGCACGGTACCGGTCAGCCGCGCCTTCTGCGGGATGACGTTGAAGGCATCGCCGGCGTTGAAGGTCGTCACCGAGATGACGATCGCCTCGACAGGATTGACGTTGCGCGAGGCGACCGATTGCAGCGCCGTCATGATGTGCGCGCCGACCAGCGTCGTGTCGATGCATAGATGCGGCTTGGCGGCATGCCCGCCGAGCCCTTCGATATCGATGGTGAAGAGATCGGCGGCAGCCATCATCGGACCCGGACGGATGGAGAAGGAGCCGACGGGCTGGCCCGGCGCGTTGTGCATGCCGTAGACCTCCGAGATGTTGAAACGGTCCATCATGCCCTCATTGACCATCTCGCGACCGCCGCCGCCGCCTTCTTCCGCCGGCTGGAAGATGACCACGGCGTCTCCGTCGAAATTTCGGGTCTCGGCGAGATAGCGCGCCGCGCCAAGCAGCATGGCCGTATGGCCGTCATGGCCGCAGGCGTGCATGACGCCCGCGTTTTTCGACTTGTAGGGCCGTTCGACCGCCTCCACGATAGGAAGCGCGTCCATGTCCGCACGCAGGCCGATCGCCTTTCCGCTGGTGGATTTGCGGCCCTTGATGACGCCAACCACGCCGGTACGCCCGATTCCGGTGACGATCTCGTCGACGCCGAATTCCTTGAGCTTTTCCGCCACCAGCGCCGCCGTGCGGTGCACGTCGAACTGCAGTTCAGGGTTGGCATGAATGTCCCGGCGCCACTCGGTGACGTCTTTGTGGAACTCGGCGATACGATTGACGATCGGCATGGGCAGCTTTCTGTTTGAAGTATACGGAACGCGATTGGGTGCGCGCGGAAATTGCGGCAAGTGCGGCGCGGCGGCAACCCCAAAAAGCGCATTCCTGGGATGCGTAGGCCTTGTGCTCGCCGGGAAAACCTGTATATCCGGCGCCTTCTGCCGGTCCCAGCTGGGGGCTGAACGGAGGGCCGGAAGATTTACGGGCGACCGAAAATCTTCCGTGGCGAAGCCGAAACGGACTTCCGCCTCCCGTGTCTCCGCTCTCGACCGTCTCGACATGCGCCTTCTCCGCCGCCCTGCGGCGTGGACAGGTCGCAGAGGCTTTAGCCGCCGGGGCCGACAGGGAAACGAAGAAAGGCGAAAGACAGTGGCATTATACGAACACGTATTCCTTGCCCGGCAGGATCTCTCGCCGCAGCAGGTCGAAGCGCTTGTCGAACAGTACAAGGGCGTGATCGAGGCTGGCGGCGGCAGTGTGGGCCGGGTCGAGAACTGGGGCCTGAAGTCCCTCACCTACCGCATCAAGAAGAACCGCAAGGCCTACTACACGCTGATGGACATCACCGCTCCGGCGGCCGCCATCAACGAGGTGGAACGCCAGCAGCGCCTCTCCGAGGATGTCCTCCGCTTCATGACCATCAAGGTCGAGAAGCACGAGGAAGGTCCGTCGGCGATGCTTCAGAAGCGCGACCGGGACGACCGCGGCGATCGCGGGGACCGGGGCGACCGCCCGCCGCGCCGTGATCGCGACGACCGGCCGCCGCGCAGCTTCGATGGCGATCGTGGAGGCGACAGGGGACCGCGCCGGGCGCGCGAAGATTCTGAAGGAGCATCGGCATAATGGTCGACATCAACCAGATCCCGACGCGGCGTCCTTTCCATCGCCGGCGCAAGACCTGCCCCTTCTCGGGCGCCAACGCACCGCGCATCGACTACAAGGACGTGCGTCTCCTGCAGCGCTACATCTCGGAGCGCGGCAAGATCGTACCGTCGCGCATCACCGCGGTCAGCCAGAAGAAGCAGCGCGAGCTCGCCAAGGCGATCAAGCGCGCCCGCTTCCTCGGCCTGCTTCCGTACCTGGTGAAGTAAACCTCTTTCGCCCGCATCCGGTTCGCCTGGCGAGCCGGATGCGGGCGACGGAATCGAATGCCGCTTCGGGAGCGGAATTTTCCCGAGTTGGACAGCCTTGGCTGCCCTAACTGCCGGACAGGCAGGACAGCGACTACGGCGGACACCGACGTCCACCCGCTTCCAGCCTGTCTCCAACCGATCCGCCGACCACGGCGACTATGGAGACAAAAATGGAAGTCATTCTTCTGGAACGCATTTCACGCCTCGGCCAGATGGGCGACACCGTCAAGGTCAAGGACGGCTTCGCCCGCAACTTCCTGCTGCCGCAGGGCAAGGCGCTGCGCGCCAACGAAGCCAACAATAAGAAGTTCGAGACGCAGCGCGGTCAGCTCGAGGCGCGCAATCTCGAACGCAAGAGCGAGGCGGAGAAGATTGCCGAGAAACTCGACGGCATGAGCTTCGTGGCTGTGCGTTCGGCAGGCGAAACCGGACAGCTCTACGGTTCGGTCTCTACGCGCGACATCGCCGAGCTTCTGGCGGCGGAAGGCTTCAACGTCGCCCGCAACCAGGTCGAGCTCAACCAGCCGATCAAGACCATCGGCCTCTCCAATGTGGCGATCGCGCTGCATCCGGAAGTCGAGGTCACCGTGACGCTCAACGTCGCCCGTTCTGCCGACGAG
>JBQCFA010000261.1:0-3941 GCA_051959695.1 Rhizobiaceae bacterium | reverse complement strand
GCCAAGCTGGCTGGCGAAGACATAGGCGAGCACGCCGAAGGCCTGTGCAAGAAGGCCGAGCACCAGCACCCGCTGGGCGCCGAAACGATCGCCCATGATGCCGAAGGCGATGCGGCCGAACATGCCGGAGAGTCCCTCGATGCTGTAGATCGAGACGGCGGCGCCGATCGGGATGCCGCAGGTGATGGCGTAGCTGACGGTGTGGAAGATCGGCCCCGAATGGGTGGCGCAGCAGAAGAAGTTCGCCGCGACAAGGACGAGGAATTGCGGCGAGCGCACCGCCTCGGCAACGCTCATGTCCGATTGCGGCTCAGCCGCGACGGCCGCCCCGCCCCCAGCCTCGAGCTGCGGCGGACGGCGCACGAAAAGCGCGGCAGGGATCATGATGAGCGCGGCGACGCCGGCGATGATGAGCATCGAGGCGCGCCAGTCGTACCGTTCGATCAGCCAGGCGGCGAGCGGCGACATGGTCATCGGCGCCATGCCCATGCCGGCGGAGACCAGCGACACGGCAAGGCTGCGCTGCGTTTTGAACCAGCCGGTGACCGACGCCATCATCGGCACCAGCACGGCGGCCGCCCCGACCCCCACCAGCAGCCCGAAGAGAAGCTGGAAGGCAAGAAGCGAAGTCGTCCGGCTGGCGAGCGCCAGGCTCGCCGCCAGGATGACGGAACCGGCCAGCACGACGATGCGCGGTCCGAACCGGTCGGAGAGGCCGCCCCAGATCATGCTGGCGAAGGCCATCGCCAGAAAGCCGATGGTCATGGCGGTCGATATGCCGGTAACAGACCAGCCGGTTTCCCGCGACATCGTCAGCAGGAAGACGGGAAGCGAAAACATCGCTCCGATGGCGACGCAGCCGAGCACGCCGCCAGCCGCCACGATCACCCAACGATAGGAAGACTGACCCATGACCCTTCTCCGCATTGCCGTTCATGCGGCCGGAGGCGCCGCTTTCCGGGTCGCTTCCATGCCGTCCAGGCCCAGAGGACGCGCAGCCTTCGGCGAAGTCGACAACACGGATCTGTTTTATGCGAGATTTTTTTGGGCGGGCATCCACCCTCCCCCTTCTGGGGAGGGTCGGCGAGCGGGCGGAACAAAGTGGAGTTCGCGAGACGGGGTGTTCCAGCTTGGCGCACCCAACCCCTCATCCGTCGCCTTTTCTGATCCTTGCTTCGCAAGAACGAGGGCGACACCTTCTCCCACAAGGGGAGAAGGCAAAGCGGCCCTACTCCGCCGCGATCTTGTCCTGGGTCCTCGTGTCGAAGTCGGACGGGTCGTGACGCTCGTGGAGCTGGCTTGCCGGATCGCCGGATGTACGGTTGACCTTGCGGCCGCGCGTCACCGCCGGACGCTTGAAGACCTGATCGGCCCAGCGCACCACATTTTTGTATTCGTGCGCCGAAAGGAACCGGGCCGCGTCACCGTACTGCCAGCCCTTCACCAGGCCGCCGTACCAGGGCCAGATGGCGATATCGGCAATCGTGTACTCGCTGCCGGCGACATATTCATTGTCGGCCAGCCGCTTGTCGAGCACGTCGAGCTGCCGCTTGACCTCCATCGCATAGCGGTCGATGGCGTATTTGATCTTCTCCGGCGCGTAGGCGTAGAAGTGGCCGAAACCGCCGCCGAGGAAGGGCGCGGCGCCCATCTGCCAGAACAGCCAGGAAAGCGTCTCCGCGCGGAGCGGCTGGCTCGTCGGCAGGAACTCGCCGAATTTTTCCGCCAGGTGCACGAGGATGGCGCCGGATTCGAAGACGCGGATCGGTTCCTTGCCGCTGCGGTCGACCAGCGCCGGGATCTTGGAATTCGGATTGATGGCCACGAAGCCCGAGCCGAACTGGTCGCCTTCGCCGATCCTGATCAGCCATGCGTCGTATTCGGCGCCCTTGTGCCCCTTTTCCAGGAGCTCCTCGAGCATGATCGTGTCCTTCTGGCCATTCGGCGTTCCCAGCGAATAGAGCTGGAAAGGATGCTTGCCGACCGGCAGCTCCTTGTCGTGCGTGGGGCCGGAGATCGGGCGGTTGATATTGGCGAACTGGCCGCCATGGCCCTTTTCCCAGGTCCAGACTTTCGGCGGCGTATATTGGTTCGAATCGGTCATGTCGCGTTCCGGGTCTCTTCCTTGTTCAACGAATGTAGAACATGGGACAATGCTGCAGCCGCTTCAACATATCAGTTGTCACGAAGCTGTGCGCCAGGAGATTGCGATTCAGGTTACCGGCGTGTCCGGCGACCTTTCCTGCGCCCGACGACCGGGCATTCCGGGGCGTCAATCCGCGTCGGCGACCATGCGCCGGCCGCTCAGCCAGCTCCACCAGTCGTTCTCGTCGCCATTGAAGACGTTGAGGTCGATCTGACCGGAGACGCCATGCGACAGGCCGGAGCCGGAATATTGCCAGAACATCCATTCGCGATCCGGGTAGACCTTGCCCGGGTGAAGTGCCGTCGAGCGCAGCCAGAAGGGATAGTCGCGGAAGGCCCCGCGGAGGTTGTCGGCGTAGAAATCCGGCGTGGTGTAGATGATCGGACGCTTGCCGTAGTGGCGCTCGAGCCGATCCATGAAGACTTTCATCTTCTCCAGCACCACGTCCCGCGACGGCCGCCGCTTGCAGCTCGACTGGTGGTTCCACTCGACGTCGATCACCGGCGGCAGCGCGCCTTCGACCCTCGGGACGTTGCGGATGAACCAGTCCGCCTGCTCGCTCGCGACCCGGCACCAGTAGAAGAAGTGATAGGCCCCGCGCTTCAGGCCGGCTTCATCGGCGCCCTGCCAGTTCTTCATGAACATCGGATCGAGATGATCGCCGCCGTCCGTCGCCTTGATGTAGGCGAAATTGGCGCCGTGCCGGCGAAGCTCGGCCCAGTCGATATCGCCCTGCCAGCGCGACACGTCGACACCGTGCACGTCGAGCTTGCGCGGCGAGTGGCGGCCGAAATCGACCGGATCGGCGTCGCGGAAGCCATAGGAATAGATCGTGGCGCGCTCGACCCGAGCCGGGCGCGGCCGGGGCTTGGGTGGCGCGACGTCGTCGATCGCCTGCAGCGGCTCCGGCTTCTTGGGATCGTTGGCGACGGCCATTTCGGCGTCCGGACCAGGTCCGACCGCGACCGGCGGCAGGATAGGGCCCGACGTGCGGCCGATCGAGCCGGTCTTCTCATGGGAAGGCACCGG
The DNA here is from genome assembly GCA_051959695.1 of Rhizobiaceae bacterium. Lineage (GTDB taxonomy): Bacteria > Pseudomonadota > Alphaproteobacteria > Rhizobiales > Rhizobiaceae > Mesorhizobium_L. Next base: position 766 of record JBQCFA010000261.1, on the reverse strand, counting down.
CAGCCGCAACGCGTCGACACCGGAAGTCGAGCATCCCGCCGGCTGCAGCAGGACAAGGCTCAGAAGGGCGAGGCTCGGCAGGCGCATTGCAACCTGTACGCAATACAAAACAGACCGCGCGCGACATTGCGCAGCGATGCGGAGGCTCCATTCCTATCCGGCAAGTACCAACAAAGTTTGAATCGAAATGTTAGGGATTCTGGCGGAGGCGAATCAACCGATCCGCCCGGCCGCCATTGGATGAGGATTTTTAGACATCCGCGTCAGGCGCAGCACATGCCTCCGCCGCAGCAGGAGGCCGCGATGACGTACGGCGCCGGAATTTCCCCCTCCCCTTCGCCGACGGCATCCAGTTGGGATCCGAAAAGGTTGCGGATCTCGTCGGCTTCCACGCCGTCGCTTGCCATGACCAGACGGATGATAGGGTCTTCCAGCAACTGTTCCAACGCTTCCCTGGCCTTGTCCATGTCAAATCCTCCTTGCCGCCCACTACGCAGATAGGAAGCGAATCCAGGCTTGCCAATGATCCGCCGGCGACGAAATCTGGGAAAAACGAGGGCGGACCGGGCTCCCCGCCACATTCCTTAATGGGTGCTGTGACCGCCTGGAGCCATTCCCGCTGCAACCCTGGCATCATCAACTACTCGCAATAATTGCATCTCATTCGTGGATAGGATGGGCGAATCAACCTACCGTTGCGCATCGAAAACGGAGACGGCAAATGTCGAGCTGCATCGGAAGGAATGGCGACCGCTGGGACATCTAC
>JBQCFA010000260.1:0-2701 GCA_051959695.1 Rhizobiaceae bacterium | reverse complement strand
AAATCCGCCGCGCCCCGAAGGGGTATGGAAAAAGTCGCCCATCTTGGCGTCGCCGGCCCTTGAAAGGGGCCGACCCTTCCTGCGGGCCGGCTCCTAAAGCTGAACGATTTTCTCCCATATCGCGCTCCAAAACAAATCCGTCCACACGGCCTAAGCCGTGTGGCTCTCGATGTCACGCGGCGCGGCGGCGCGGCGCAGGCGGTCGTTGATCGCCTCTCCAAGCCCTTCGGAGGGAACCGGCTCCACCGCGATCATCCGCGCGCCGGTCGCGTCGAGTTCCTGGAGCATAGAGAAGAGGTTGGCGGCGGCTTCGCGCAGGCTCCCCTTCGGCGAAAGGTTGCGCACGGCTTTCGCGCTGTCGGCACCCCTGGCGCGGTGCGCGCCGAAGGCAAGGAGCGCCTCGCCCTCCGCCACCTCCACGGCGTTCAGCCTCACTTTCGCGGCCGGCGCGTAATGCGAGGACAGCATGCCCGGCGCTTCCACGCCCACCGCCGCGGCGCGTTCGAGCTTCAGGCCGGCCGCCGCCTCGATGTCCTCCGCCGCCAGCCCTCCCGGCCTGAGCAGCCGCAGCCGCTTTCCCTCGACCTTGACGATGGTCGATTCAAGCCCGATGGGCGTCGGACCGCCGTCGATGACAAGCGCTATCCTGGCGCCAAGATCGGCGTTGACGACGCCAGCCGACGTGCCGCTGACGCGGCCGGACGAATTGGCGCTAGGCGCGGCCAGCGGGCGGCCGACGCGGCCGATGAGCCGGGCCATGAAGCCGCCCGGCATGCGCATCGCGACCGTATCAAGCCCGGCGCGGACAAGCGGATGGATTCCGGCCCCTGGCTTCAACGGCAGCACGAGCGTCAGCGGCCCCGGCCAGAATCTTTCGGCAAGGCGTCGCGACAGCTTGTCGAATTCGCCGATCGTCTCCGCCATCTCCAGGCCGTCGACATGCACGATCAGCGGATTGAATCTCGGCCGGCCCTTGACCTCGTAGATGCGCGCCACGGCGTCGCCGTTGGTCGCATCGGCGGCGAGGCCGTAGACGGTTTCGGTCGGAACGGCGACCGGATTGCCCGCCAGGATGAGCCTCGCGGCCTTCTCCAGCCCTTCATCAGCCGTCAGGACCACCGCCACGGCGCTTACCCTTCATTAACCCTGCCGTCACCTAAGCCGCGCATCGGCGGCTGGCAAGGCGCGTCGGCACCCTTTCGTTAATGAGTAGAATGTTACGGATTTTCGCAAGATGACGACAATCATGCATCGCTATGCTGATGTCAGGCGGTAATCTGTGCGGAGCCGTTTTTCTTGACACGAATGATCGCAGGGTTGGCCTTGGCGACGCTCCTGACCACAGGGGCGGCTTCGGCGTCGTACTTCGTGACGCCAGAGGCGATGACCGCGAAGCTCGGCCCTTCGATGATCATGGTCGGCGAAGCAGCCGGCGAGCCCGTGGCGGCCGCCGCTAAACCAACCGAAAAAATGGACGCGGCGGTCGACAGCGCGCCGCTTGAATATCCCTTCCCCGGCGGGAGGGTGCCGATCATCCGGGCCTCCGACAGGGTCGTCGTCGCGACGCCGCTCAGCTATCCGGCGCCTTCGGCCGCTCCGAAGCCGGCCGAGGCTGCCCCGCCGTCCACCGAGGTCAGCTTCACCAGGGTCAGCGCGTCGATCATCGCCATGGCCACGCCGGAACCGGCGATCAGCTTCGAGGAAGTAGCCTCCGTCGACGAAAGCGAGGACGAAGAGGCGGCGAGACGTGCCGAGAGCTACGGTCCCGGCCCGACGGTCATTCGCGGCGGCGTGGTCGGCGAAAGCGGTTCCGTCTCCACGCCAGCCGTACCGATGAGCAAACCGGCCGCCGTGCAACGCGGACCGGCGACGGGCGGCACGCGATCGGCCTCGGCCGGCGGCACGCCACCGGCGGCAGGCCCCGCGCAGGAATCGCCCAAGCAGGACCTGCCGATCCCTTCGCCGACACCGGCCGCGCCGCCGGCGGACATCATCCCCGAGGCGAAGATCCGCTGACGGCGTCCGTCGGACGTTTCAGCCGCTGATCTTCGAGAAGTCGGCGACCCGTCCGGTCGCCTCGCGGATGCGCGCCAGAAGCGCCAAGCGGTTGGCGCGCACGGCCTCGTCCTCGACATTCACCAGCACCTGCTCGAAGAACGCGTCGACCGGCCCGCGCAGTGCCGAAAGCGCGCGCATGGCAGACGAAAAGTCTTGTCCTTCAATGGCTTCACCGGCTTCCTTCTCGGCCTGATTCACCGCTGCGAAGAGCGTCCTTTCGGCCGGCTGGGCGAAAAGCGAGGGATCGACGGAGGCGGCGACGCGCGTGCCCTTCTTCTCCTCGGCGGCAAGGATATTGGCTGCCCGCTTGGTGCCGGCAAGCAGGTTTTTTCCATCCTCGGTATCAAGGAAGGTGCCGAGCGCCTCGACGCGACGAACGATGAGCAGGAGGTCGTCGTTCGATGAATACCCCTCACCCGTCTCGGCGCTGCGCGCCGATCCACCCTCTCCCACAAGGGGCGAGGGGGCGCCGGCCGCGCCGTCGCGCCTCTCCTTCTCCCCTTGTGGGAGAAGGTGGCCGAGCGAAGCGAGGTCGGATGAGGGGTGATTTCCACTCGCCAGCACCGCGTCGATCAGGTCGTGCCGCGCGCCCTGATCGCGCAGATAGACCTTCAGGCGGTCGTGGAAGAAGGAGAGGAGGTCC
>JBQCFA010000259.1:0-2389 GCA_051959695.1 Rhizobiaceae bacterium | reverse complement strand
GCCAAGGTCTTCTGCCGGATCAGCGGATAGGCGAGTCCGAGGCCCTCTGCATGGATATGAACCATCTGGACGGACTTCCTATAGCAGAAACACGATACTGCGCCGGTAGAGGGCGAGAAGAAAGACCGCGACGACCCAGAGGAGGACGCTTGCGGCCAGGGCCACCTGCCACGAATGGACGGGAACGGTGCCGTCGACGATCGGAGTGCGGAAAATGTCGATATAATGCGTCAACGGGTTCCAGTCGTAGAGCGCCTGCCTGAAGTCGTTCTTCCTCGGATACCAGAAGACCGGCGTCAGGAAGAATGCAAGCCGCATGAAGTTCGTGATGAAGAAGCTGACGTCGGGGATGAGGGTTCCGAGGATGGCGAGGATGATCGAGACGGCCGGCGCCGTCAGCAGGAGCAGCACGACCGCGGGAAGCGCCCACAGCCAGACAGGGGCTGGAACGTGGCTGACGAAGACCATGACGATGATCGCGCCGACGGCCCCGTATCCCGCGCGGATGGTGGTCCGCATCGTCTGTCGCATCACATAGACGAAAAGGGGCAGGACGGTGCCCTTGATGAACGCCTGCTCGGTGAAGAAGAGTTGGACGCTCTGCATGATCGTTTCGCTGATGAAATTCCAGGCGAGCAGGCCGCAGGCGATGTACATGACGTAGTGCGGCCGCTCCTCGCCGAAGACGTAAATCAGCGTCATGACGAAAAGCAGATAGTTCAGGAGAAGCCAGATCGGTCCGAGCCGCGTGCGCTTGTGGCTGTCGCCGATGTCCTCGTGCGCCAGCGCCATCCACACCCGTCGCATCCTGAGGCCGGTGCGGATATCGGCAAGCGCGCCGTCGATCAATGTCAGCATCGGTACTCCCAGCGGATCGGCCGGCAGGTAGCACGCGCGGTCCCCGGATGCCAAGCGCGACGGAGAGCCGGCTCCGCCTCATGCAGCCGGATTCGGGCAAAATGGCGGAACACGGATTGTCTCGCCGGAACATGAATTTTATGTCCTTCTCGTTGCCGCCGGCCGCCTGGCCGTGCGACATCGTCGGCGCGGCCGCATCGCCGCTCGTGATCCACGACCCGCGCGCCGCGCGGGCAAGTTCAAAAGGCGCGGAATTCGTTGAGCGGAGCTGGACCCAGACCCCGCGTCGCCGTGCTGATGGCGACCCGCAACGGCGCCGCCTACCTCGAAGAGCAACTGGTCTCGCTTCGATCCCAGTCCCACAAGTCGATCGACGTTGTGGCCTCCGACGACGGATCGACCGACGCCACGATGGACATCCTCCTGGAATGGCGCGAGCGATGGGACAAGGGACGCTTCCTCGTGCGGCCCGGCCCGCAAAAAGGATTCGCCGAGAATTTCCGCTCGCTGATCGTGGACCCGGTATTCGACGCCGACTGTTTCGCCTTCTGCGACCAGGACGACCTGTGGGAGCCAGACAAGCTCGAAGTCGCGATTTCGCGGCTGGCCGGGGTGGCGCCGGACAGGCCCGCTCTCTTCTGCTCGCGCACGCTGACGATAACGGAGGCGGGGCAGGCCGTCGGCGCGTCGCCGCTTTTCGCCAGGAAGCCCTGCTTCGAGAATGCGATCGTTCAGAGCATCGCCGGCGGCAACACGATGGTCTTCAACGGCGCCGCGCAGGCGGTCCTGCGGCGCGCCTCGCTCCGGTCCGGCTTCGTCAGCCATGACTGGTGGGCCTACCTGATGGTCTCCGGCGCCGGCGGCGAGATATTCTACAGCCCGCGGCCGCTGGTGCGCTATCGCCAGCACGAATCGAACCAGGTCGGCGCCAATACGTCGTGGCAGGCGCGCTACTCGCGGCTGAAACGGATGGTGCGGGGACAGTTCCGGGACTGGAGCGACGAGAACCTCGCCGGGCTGGAGGCGAATGCCGACCTGCTTACGCCCGAGGCCGCACGAACGCTCGCCCGCTTCCGCGAGGCGCGCCGCGCCCCGCTGACCGGCCGCCTGCTCGAACTGCACCGCTCGGGCGTCTATCGCCAGACATGGTCGGGCAATATCGGGCTATATGTGGCGGCGGTCATGGGGAGGTTGTGATTGCAATGCGAAGGCAGATTGTAACCTACCTTGGCGTCGGCATTGCCTGCATGATAGTCGACGTGGGGTTGATGCAAGCGCTCATATTGTTGAGTGTGAACTACGTGGTTGCGACAACGGCCGGCTTTCTCGCAGGATTGTTCGCCAACTTTGCATTGCACACGCGCGTCACGTTTCGGAGCGCTCCCTCGATGAGGGTTGCGGCAAAATATCTCGCCGTGGTGCTGGCAAGCTACCTGCTTACCGTTGCCTTCGTATGGCTGGCGCAGACCCTGTTCAGAGCTCCCGTAATTGGGAAACTGGTTGCGCTTCCGTTTGTTGCGGCATTTGCATT
>JBQCFA010000258.1:0-14795 GCA_051959695.1 Rhizobiaceae bacterium | reverse complement strand
CCAAGGCCTACGGTCTGGCTTATGACTGTGGGCGGGAGGGGATCGGGTTTGCAGGGTGGCCGGGCCGAATGACACGTCTCAGGAACTATTTCCTCACCGGATTCATCGTCTGCGCGCCGCTCGCGATCACCATCTATATCGTCTGGTCACTGATCGGCTGGGTCGATTCGTGGGTCAGGCCCTATATCCCGCACCGCTATGACCCGGACGCCTATCTGCCGTTCCACATTCCGGGCTACGGCCTGGTGGTCGCCGTCGTCGGCATCACGCTGATCGGTTTCCTGACCGCCAATATCGTCGGCCGCAGTATCGTTTCCTTCGGTGAGCGCTTGTTGAACCGGATGCCGCTTGTGCGCGGCGTCTATAAGGCGCTGAAGCAGATCTTCGAGACGGTGTTGTCGAACAAGAGCGACATGTTTCGCACCGTCGGCATGGTCGAGTATCCGCGCAAGGGCGTGTGGTCACTGGTCTTCGTCGCCGGCGAGAAGGAAACCGAGATCAACGCCAGGCTCGACAAGGAAGGCGATCCGCTTCTCGCCGTCTTCATGCCTTGCACGCCGAACCCGACGACCGGTTTCCTCATGTATGTGCCGAAATCGGAAGTGATCGTCCTTGACATGACAATCGAGGACGGCGCCAAGCTGATCGTTTCCGCCGGGCTGGTCGCGCCGGAATACAACGCAAAGGTGATCAGTGTGAATGGCGAGACGAGCGAGGGCACGATCGCCAATCCGACGCTTGCCGAGGTCGCTCAGCCGGCCCTGAGAAGGCGGACCGCGTCGTCGCGCCCGAACAGGTAGAGCAGCGTCCGCACCGCCTCGCCGCGTGGCGAGGTCAGCTCCGGGTCGCGCGATAGCAACAGGCGCGCATCGTCGCGAGCCGTCTCCAGCATGTCGGCATGTTCCTCGATACGGGCGACGAGAAAGCCGGGCGTGCCCGACTGACGCGTGCCCAGCAGTTCGCCTTCGCCGCGCAGTTTCAGGTCTTCCTCGGCGATACGAAAACCGTCCTCCGTTTCGCGCATGACCTCCAGGCGTCGCCGCGCCACCTCGCCGGGTGGCCCCTTGTAGAGGAGCACGCAGGTTGAGGCGCGTTCGCCGCGCCCGACACGACCGCGCAACTGATGGAGCTGCGCCAGCCCGAAACGTTCGGCGTGCTCGATGACGATGATCGAGGCATCCGGCACGTCGATGCCGACTTCGATCACCGTGGTGCCGACGAGGATATGCGTCTCGCTGTTTTTGAAGGCGAGCATGGCCGCATCCTTCTCGCGGCCCGCCATGCGGCCGTGGATCAGCCCGACCCCGTCCCCGAATTCCTTGCGCAGCGCGGCGGCGCGATCCTCCGCCGACATCAGCTTGATCTCTTCGGATTCTTCGACCAGCGGGCAGATCCAGTAGATTTTCTGCCCCTCGGCGATGGCGGTGCGGATGCGGGCGACGAGTTCCCCCAGACGCTCGAAGGGAAGCGTCACGGTGGTGATCGGGCGCCGCCCCGCCGGCTTCTCCGTGAGGCGTGACACGTCCATGTCGCCGAAGGCGGTGAGCACAAGCGTGCGCGGGATCGGCGTCGCCGTCATCACCAGCATGTCGGGCGCATCGCCCTTGGCGGTCATGGCGAGCCGCTGGTGGACGCCGAAGCGATGCTGCTCGTCGACGATTGCGAGGACGAGATCGTGGAACGCCACATGTTCCTGAAAGAGCGCGTGCGTACCGACGACGAAATGGATCGACCCATTGGCAAGCCCGGCGAGGATTTCGCTGCGCTCGCGTCCTTTCTCGCGGCCAGTGAGGATCGCGGTCTTCAGCCCGGCCCGCTCGGCCAACGGGCCGATGGTCGCGAGATGTTGACGCGCCAGGATTTCCGTCGGCGCCATCAGCGCGGCCTGGCCGCCGGCCTCGGCCGCCCGCGCCATGGCAAGCAGCGCGACGACCGTCTTGCCGGAGCCGACATCGCCCTGCAGCAGACGCAACATTCGTTCCGGTTTGGCGAGATCGGCATGGATTTCGGCGAGCGCCTCTTCCTGCGAGGGAGTCAGCGAATAGGGTAGGGCAGCGCGGATTTTCGCTTCGAGCGCGCCGTTGCCAGCAAGCGCGCGGCCCGACAGCCGCCGCGTCCGCCCACGCACCAGCGCCAGCGCCACTTGCCCGGCCAGGAATTCGTCATAGGCGAGCCGCCGCCAGGCCGCATTCTGGGGAGAGGCGTCGATCGGATCGGCCGGATTGTGGATGCGCTTCAGCGCCAGATCGAAGGCCGGAAAGGTCTGGCGGCGAATGATCTCGCCATCCTGCCATTCGGGCAATTCGGGCACGCGCGCCAATGCCTGGCCGATGGCTCGCCGCAGGGTCTTCGGCGACAGGCCGGCCGTCAGCGGATAGACCGGCTCGATCAGCGGCAGGGCCTCGGCTTCCTCGGCAATTGCGATATGGTCGGGATGGACCATTGTCGGGCGGCCGTTGAACCACTCCATCCGGCCCGAGACGACGATCTCCGCGCCGACCGGCATGGCCTTTTCCAGCCATGGTCCGTTGGCGTGGAAGAAGGTTAGCGCGATCTCCCCCGTTTCGTCGAAGGCGTAGACGCGGTAGGGCACGGAGCGGTTGCCGCGCGGAGCTGGCTGGTGGCGATCGACCGTCACTTCCAGCGTGACGATCTGGCCTTTGGCTGCGCCCGCGATGCCCGGCCGGCTACGCCGGTCGATGACCGAATGGGGCAGGACGAAGAGGAGGTCGCCGACACGCGCTTCGCGTGCCGAAAGGTCCGCCGGAACCACGTTTTGAAGCATAGCCGCGACCTTCGGCCCGACGCCATCGAGGGAAGTAGCCGGCGCGAACAGCGGATCGAGGAGGGCAGGGCGCATCGTCTTGATGTTAGATGGTCCCCGACGCCGCGTACAAGGCTGACAGGTCCGCCTTTCCACGCTATATGCGCTGGCTGCTGCGAGGACGGATGCATGACGGGAACGAAGATATCGAGCGCCGGTCTGGACGCACGTCGCAGGAAGGCGCTGTTCCGTTCATGGCATCGCGGTATGCGCGAGGTCGATCTCATTCTCGGTAGCTTCGCCGATGCCGAAATCGCGTCCTTGACCGACAGCGAAATGGACCAATATGAAAGGCTCCTCGACGTTCCCGACGCCGATCTCCTGCGATGGGTCACCGGCGAGCGTTCCATCCCCGAAACCTTCCAGACTTCGCTCATGAAGCGGATATTGGCGAGCCGACGTTCGGTATCCGCCTGAAGCACACGAAATGAAGCTGATCGATCCCATCGGGCTGAAGGGCCGCGGCGCGGCATCCGTGGTCGTGGACGGCGTCGCCGACGGCTACGAGGCCTTCGCGCTGGCCGCGGCTGCTGCCGAGGCGGCCCCGGACGGCCCCCTCGTTTTCATCGCGCGCGACGGGCAGCGGCTGCCGTCGCTCGTCGATGCCCTTGCCTTCGCCGCGCCGGAACTGCCCGTCCTGCAACTGCCGGCCTGGGATTGCCTGCCTTACGACCGCGTCTCGCCCGGCGCCGGCGTATCGGCGCAGCGTCTGGAGGCGATAAGCGCCATGGCGGCGCTGAAGGCGAAGCCACATCGCGCCCTTGTCCTGACCACGGCCAATGCGCTTCTGCAACGCATGCCGCCGATGCAGGCCATCGAGGCGCAGGGTTTCTCCGCCCGCCCGGGAAACCGGGTCGACATGAACCTACTGGTCGAGCGGCTGGAGCGGAACGGCTTCGAGCGTGTCTCGACCGTGCGCGAGGTCGGCGAATATGCCGTGCGCGGCGGCATTCTCGATTTGCTCGCGCCGGGCAGTTCGGAGGCGCTGCGACTCGATTTCTTCGGCGACACGCTGGAATCGATCCGGGTCTTCGATGTCGCGTCCCAGCGCACCACCGGCCAGCGCGACCGCATCGCGCTGGAAAGCATGAGCGAGGTAACGCTGACGGAGGAGAATATCAGCCGTTTCCGCCGCCACTACATCGAGGCTTTCGGGGCGCCGTCCCGCGACGATGCGCTCTATGCCGCGATCAGCGAAGGCCGCCGTTTCGCGGGAATGGAGCACTGGCTCCCCTTCTTCTACGACCATTTGGAAACGCTTTTCGATCACTTGCCCGCGGCGCCTTTTGTCTTCGACCATCTGGCGCACCAGGCGCTCTCCGAGCGCCATGCGCTTGTCGTCGATCACTATGAGGCGCGGCGGGAGCAGTCGGGCGCTTCGCCGCTTGGCGATTCCGTCCCTTACAAGCCGGTCGCTCCCGACGCATTATTCCTTTCCCCGGACGCCGTTGCGGAAGCCCTGAAAGAGCGCCTTTCCGTCGAGTTCAGCCCGTTCGATACGCCGGAAGCATCGGATCGCAAGGTGTTGCATGCCGGCTCCAGGGCGGGGCGGTCCTTCGCCGAGGAGCGGGCGGACCAGTCGATCAACGTCTTCGAGCGCGCCGTCGATCATATCGGCAGTCTTCGCGCTGCCGGAAAACGCGTAGTCGTCGCCGGCTGGAGCGAGGGTTCGCTCGATCGGCTGTCGCAGATTCTGGCGGAACACCATCTCGGCAATGTCGCGCCGGTCGAAACGCTTGCGGCGCTAGCGAAATTGCCGGCGGAGCAGGTCGGGCTTGCGGTGCTGCCGATCGAATCCGGCTTCGAGACCGACCAATTGGCCGTCGTTGCCGAACAAGACATCCTCGGCGATCGCCTGATCCGGCGTTCCAAGCGACGCAAGCGCGGCGCCGATTTCATTGCCGAGGTCGGCGCGCTCGCCGTTGGCGATATCGTCGTGCACGCCGACCACGGTATCGGGCGCTTCACCGGCCTGCGCACGATCGAGGCGGCCGGCGCGCCGCACGATTGCCTCGAAATCGTCTATGCGGGCGATGATCGGCTATTCCTGCCGGTGGAGAACATCGAGCTTCTGTCGCGCTTCGGCTCGGAATCGGAAGGCGTGGTGCTCGACAAGCTCGGCGGCGTCGCTTGGCAGTCGCGCAAGGCGCGGCTGAAACGGCGGCTTCTCGAGATCGCGGGGCAATTGATCCGCGTCGCCGCGGAGCGCCAGATGCGCACGGCGCCGAAGATGCTGCCGCCGCACGGCCTCTACGGCGAATTCGCCGCGCGCTTTCCCTATGATGAAACCGACGATCAGCAGAGCGCGATCGAAGCTGTTCAGGACGACCTTGCTGCCGGCAGGCCGATGGACCGCCTGATCTGCGGCGATGTCGGCTTCGGCAAGACCGAGGTGGCGTTACGCGCAGCTTTCCTCGCCGCCATGGACGGCTTTCAGGTCGCCGTGGTGGTGCCAACGACCTTGCTGGCGCGCCAGCATTTCAAGACTTTCTCCCAGCGTTTCGCCGGCCTGCCGGTAAAGGTGCGACAGGCGTCCCGGCTCGTCGGTCCAAAGGAGTTGGCCGAGACGAAGAAAGGCATCGCCGATGGCACAATCGACATCGTCGTCGGCACGCATGCGCTGCTCGGCAAGTCGATCTCCTTCAGGAATCTTGGCCTTCTGATCATCGACGAGGAGCAGCATTTCGGCGTCAAGCACAAGGAGCGGCTGAAGGAGCTCAAGAGCGAGGTGCATGTGCTGACGCTTTCCGCTACGCCGATTCCGCGCACCTTGCAGTTGGCGTTGACCGGCGTGCGCGAACTATCGCTCATCGCCACGCCGCCGGTCGATCGCATGGCGGTGCGCACCTTCATCTCGCCCTTCGACGCGCTGGTGATCCGCGAAACGCTGCTGCGCGAGCGCTATCGCGGCGGGCAGAGTTTCTATGTCGTGCCGCGCATTTCAGATCTCGCCGAGGTCCATGATTTCCTGGCGCACTCGGTGCCGGAACTGAAGGTCGCGGTGGCGCATGGCCAGCTCCCGCCGGGTGAACTCGACGACATCATGAACGCCTTCTACGACGGCCAGTACGACGTGCTGCTATCGACGACGATCGTCGAATCCGGCCTCGACATCCCAACGGCCAATACGTTGATCGTGCACCGTGCCGACATGTTCGGCCTGGCGCAGCTCTACCAGCTTCGCGGCCGGGTGGGGCGCTCCAAGCTCAGGGCCTTTGCGCTGTTCACGCTGCCCGCGAAACGCAAGCTGACGGCGATGGCCGAACGGCGCTTGAAGGTCCTGCAATCGCTCGACACGCTCGGCGCCGGATTCCAGCTCGCCAGCCACGACCTCGACATCCGTGGCGCCGGCAATCTACTCGGCGAAGAGCAGTCCGGCCATATCAGGGAGGTCGGCTTCGAGCTCTACCAGCAGATGCTTGAGGAAGCGGTCGCCGAGATACGCGGCGCAGGCGAGCCCACCGGTGGCGGCTGGTCGCCGCAGATCACCATCGGCACCGCGGTGATGATCCCGGAGGCCTATGTACCGGACCTGCAGCTCCGCATGGCGCTCTATCGCCGGCTGGCTGAGATCGGGAACGCAGAGGATATCGACGCCTTTGGCGCGGAACTGATCGACCGCTTCGGGCCGATGCCACAGGAGGTCGAGCATCTCCTGAAGATCGTCTACATCAAGATACTCTGCCATCGCGCCAATATCGAGAAGCTCGACGCCGGGCCGAAGGGCGTCGTCATCCACTTCCGTAACAGGGAATTTTCCGACCCCGCCGCCCTGGTGCGCTATATCGGGGAACAGGGCTCCCTGGCGAAGATCAGGCCCGACCAGAGCGTCGTCTTCGTCCGCGACTGGCCGACGCCGGAAAAGCGGCTGTCAGGTTCGGCGGTCGTGGTGACTCAGCTTGCCCGGCTGGCGGAGAAGGTGGCGGCGTAGGGGCGGTCACCCCGCCGCGCTCTCCAGTTCCCCGCGTTCCTTGGCGTCCGAGACCTTGCGGATCGCCTCCGCTAGCGCATCCGGCGCCTGCGCGCCCATGACCGCGTAGCGACCCTCGATCAGGAAACACGGCACCCCGGTAATCCCCATCCGGCTCGCGGTTTCGATCTCCTGCCGCACCGCCTCGCGGTCGGCATCGGTCGCGAGGAGGGTGCGCACCACCGCCTCGTCCATGCCGCATTCGCGCGCCGCCTCGATCAGCACTTCATGGTCGCCGATATCCTTGCCTTCTTCGAAATAGAGCTGGAACAACCGACGGGCGACGTGGCCTTGGACATCCCCGCCCGCCGTAGCGGCCCAGCGGACGAGCCGGTGTGCATCGAGCGTGTTGGGCGACACTTTGATGGCGCCGAAATCAAAAGAGATTCCCTCGGCTCTGCCCGTTTCTTCCAGATTCGCGTGAACCTGCTCCAGCCTGCCGCCGTCGCCGAATTTGGCCCTCATATATTCCTTCCGGTCCTTCCCCTCGGGCGGAATGGTCGGGTCGAGTTGGAACGGCCGCCAGCGTATGGCCACTTCTATATCGGGTAGCGATTGGACGGCCTTGTCGAGCCGTTTCTGACCGACGAAGCACCACGGGCAAACCGCGTCCGACACGACGTCGATGGTGATTTCCTTGGCTGCGGCCATCATGCGAACCTCGCTACTGGCGCTTCCACCATGTTGGAAGCTGGTACCCATATAGGGAAGTCTTCGCAGGATGCTCGTAATCCTTCCAGCGGGCAACCCATTGCGCGGGAGGATGGTAGAGTGGCGCGACGTAGAAGCCGCTCAAGAGCACCCGATCGAAGGCACGCACGGCGGTGACAAACTGGTCCTGGCCCCGCGCGTCCAGGAGATCTCCGATCAGGGTGTCCACTGCCGGCCTGGCGACACCGGCGAAATTGTAGGTTCCGTCGAGGTCGCGGGCCGCCGAACCCCAGCGTCCGACCTGCTCGGTTCCGGGCGACAGAGAAGCTGGATAGTTCTGCAGGATGACGTCGAAATCATAAGTCATCAGCCGCTGCTGGTATTGGGAGGCGTCGGCGCTGCGGATCGACGCCTGGATGCCGAGCTTGGCAAGCGTCCGCTGCCAGACCATCGCCACCTGGTCGCCGGTGTTGCCGTTGAGCAGGATCTCGAAGGCCAGCGGCTTGCCGTCCGGTCCGACCATGCGGTGACCAGAGAGCCGGTAGCCGGCGCTCCTCAGCATGTCGTAGCCCTTGCGCAGGAAGGCCCTGTCGTAGCCGCTGCCGTCGGAGACGGGCGGAGACCATTTCCCTTCCATGATCTCTGGCGTGACGGCGTCCGGATAGGGCTTCAGCAGGGCCCGCTCTGCAGCGCTCGCCGGCCTGCCGTCGGAGGAGAGTACCGAACCGTCGAAATAGCTCTTCGTGCGCTCATAGGCACCGGCGAAGAGATTGCGGTTTGCCCATTCGAAGTCGAAAAGTCCCGCAAGAGCAGCGCGCACTTTCGCGTCCTTGAAGACCTCCCGGCGCGTATTCATCACGAAGCCGAGCATGCCCGAGGGCAGGCCGGACCGGAATGTGTCGCGCACGACACGGCCGTCCCTGACGGCGGGGAAGTTGTACTGCTCCTTCCATCGCAGCGGGTCGCCTTCGACCCAGACGTTGACGAGCCCCTTGCGGAACGCCTGGAACATGGCGTTCTCGTCGCGGAAATAGTCGATCCGGATTTCATCGAAATTGTCGAAACCGGCCTTTGAGGGGAGATTCTTCGCCCAGTAGTCGGGGTTGCGCTTGAGCACGATTGCCTCGCCCGGGCGGATGCTTTCATAGACATATGGACCGCTGCCGATCATCGGCTTCAGCGTCGACTTGTCGAAAGTGTCGGGATCGGTCGCGTGTTTCGGCAGGACGGGCATCAGACCGAGGATGAGCGGCAATTCGCGGTCGGGTTCCTTGAAGGTGAAGCGCACACCATGCTGGCCGACTTTCTCCATGCTGGCGATCTTCTTCAGCGTGATGCCGTAGCGCGGATATCCTTTCTCGCCGAGGAGTTTCACCGTGAAGAGCACGTCCTCGGGCGTCACCGGCATCCCGTCGGAGAACTTTGCCTTCTCGTCGAGCGTGAACTCGACGAAGCTGCGCGCGTCGTCCGTCTCCACGCTCTTTGCGACCAGCGGGTAAAGCGTGAAAGGCTCGTCGTAGGAGCGCTGCATCAGGCTGTCATAGACGTTGTAGCCAAATTGCAGGTCGACGATGCCGCGCGCCGCCGTACCCTCGACGATGAACGGATTCACGCTGTCGAAGGTGCCGGGGACGGCGTAATCGATGCGGCCACCCTTGGGCGCGTCGGGGTTGGCGTAAGGAAAATGCGTGAAATTCTCCGGCAGCGCCGGCGCGCCATGCATCGCGATGGCATAGGATGGCTCGGCGGCCGCGTCGCGGATCGAGGGCACCAGAAGGGCGAGCACGAGAACCATCGCGCATGGCAGGCAGCGCATTGGCCGTTCTCCGGAGGTTGCGCAGGAAATTGATTCGCTCCGGACCATATCATGCCGGAACGGTAAGAACGGGTTCGACGTCTTCGTTCCGGGGCGACTCCGGGAGAGCCGGTGCCGTCCCGTGCGCTCATTCATCATTCCCGCGAAATGACAAGCGCCTCCGGCCGTTTCCCGCCCGGACACTGGATTTGCCCCGCATTGCGGTGTAACACGCCCCAACCAGTCATCCTGTTGCCTCATTTCACCAACAGGTAGCGGGAGAATTGCGGTCCAGCGGACCGTCCAAGGGGCTTTCCAAAAGGATTTCTAAACGATGACAAGCCACACCAACCATGCAGGTCGCCTGACGATCGCGGTGGCCGGGCTGGCAACCGCGCTGGCCGCTGCCGCGCCCGCCCATGCTCAGGACGCCCCCACTCAGCCGCCGCGCGGGTGGTTCAAGGCCTGCTCAAAGCAGCAGGATGTCGACATCTGCAACGTGCAGAACCTGATTATGGCGGATACCGGGCAGCTGATGACCGGCATCAGCATGATCGACATCAAGGGCAAGGTGAACCGCAAGGTCTTCCAGATCACCGTCCCGACCGGACGCATGATCCCTCCCGGGGTCGCCGTGCAGATCGATGGCGGCAAGGCGCAGAAGCTTGACTACGTGATCTGCTTCCCGGACCGTTGCGTGGCCGAGGCGCAGCTCAGCGATACGCTGGTCGCGTCCTTCAAAAAGGGCCAGAAGCTCACTCTCACCTCCATCAACTTCCAGAACCAGCCGAACCCGATCGACGTATCGCTCGCCGGTTTCACGGACGCGTTTGACGGCGCTCCGCTGAAACAGTCCGATCTCGAGGATCGCCAGAAGAAGCTCCAGGATTTCGTGGCCAAGAACAACGAGGACTTCGCCAAGAAACTGAAGGAAGAGCAGGACAAGGCCAAGAAAGGCAACTGACCTTCGCGGCCGCGGCCCGCCCGGGGGAGCCGCGCATGAATTTGCACCACGTTTCGCGGGAGGCGGAAGGCGACGCCGAAGGGTGCCATCCGCTCTTCCGCGACGTGCCCTCCACCGTCGAGTTCAACAAGTTGCGCAAGCGGCTGTTGCGCGACACGCGCCAGGCGATCGCCGATTTCGCCATGTTGCGTGAAGGCGAGCGCTGGCTGGTTGCGCTTTCCGGCGGCAAGGACTCGTACGGCCTGTTGGCGCTTCTGCTCGATCTCAAATGGCGCGGATTGCTCCCGGTCGAGCTTCTGGCCTGCAACCTTGACCAGGGCCAGCCGAACTTTCCCAAGAACATCCTTCCTGACTATCTGGGCGGTCTCGGCGTCCCGCACAGGATCGAATACCAGGACACCTATTCGATCGTCACCGACAAGATCGGGCCGGGCGCGACCTATTGTTCGCTCTGCTCGCGGCTGCGCCGCGGCCATCTCTATCGCATCGCGCGGGAGGAAGGCTGTGCGGCGCTGGTGCTCGGCCACCACCGTGAGGACATCCTCGAGACCTTCTTCATGAACTTGTTCCACGGCGGAAGGCTCGCCGCCATGCCGCCGAAGCTTTTGAACGACGACGGCGACGTGATGGTGTTGAGGCCGCTTTCCTACTGCGGGGAGGCCGACCTTGCCCGCTTCGCGGAGGCGATGCGCTTTCCAATCATTCCCTGCGACCTCTGCGGCAGCCAGGATGGCCTCCAGCGCAACGCCATGAAGGCGATGCTCGACGACATCGAACGCCGCATGCCCGGTCGCAAGGACACGATGATCCGTGCGCTGACCAATGTCCGTCCCTCGCACCTGCTCGACAGGAAGCTGTTCGACTTCACGGCGCTTGGCGCCGGCGGCTGATGTCACACCGGCGGATTGTGGGGCTGGAAGAGCCGCCCGCGCTCCGCGATCAGGACCATGACGAGGGCGGCCAGCGACACGATGCAGAAGCCTGCGGCGAGCGGCGTCACCGTACCGTTGAAGGCCTGGCCGATGATCGTGCCCAATATGCCGCCGGCGAAGGTCTGCATGAAGCCGAGGAAAGAGGACGCCGTGCCCGCCAGCCGGCCGAGCGGCTCCATGGCCAGCGCGTTGAAATTGGCGCCAAGCGCGCCGAAGGGGATCATGGCGCACGCGAATATGGCCACGAAAAGCCATAACGGAATGTGCATGGACAGCGACAGGACCAGCCAGATCAGGCTTATCGCCAGGAGCAGGAAGAGCGCGCCTTGCGACATGGCGCGCATGCCATACCTCCCCACCAGCCGCGAGTTGGAGAAATTCGACAGCGCCATGAGGCTGGCGATTGCCGCAAAGATGAGGGGGAACGTCTCACCGACATCGTAGATGCCCATATAGATCTGCTGCGCGCTGTTGATGAACCCGAACATGGCGCCGAAAATGAACGTGCCGGCAAGGGTGTAGCAGAGCGCCACGCGATTGGTCAGGACAACGCCGAAGCCGCCGAGAACGGCTTTGGTGGTGAACGGGCGGCGATTGTCAGGCGCCAGCGTTTCCGGCAGCCGCCAGAGCGCCCACAGCGATATGACCAGTGCCCCGGCGGCCATGAAGACGAATATGAAATGCCAGGTGGCGAATAGCATGATGAACTGGCCGATTCCGGGAGCGACGACCGGTACCGCCATGAACACCATGAAAATCAGCGACATCACCTCCGCCATGTGCCGGCCCTCGAAGACGTCGCGCACCATCGAGACCGCGATGACGCGTGTCGCGGCGGCGCCGACGCCTTGGATGAAGCGGGCGAGAAGGAGGAAGGTGAAGGACGGGGATATGCCTGCGGCGAAGGCTGCGAAGACATAGATGACCAGCCCGATCAAGAGGGGCGTGCGGCGGCCGAGGCGATCCGACAGCGGTCCGAAGAAGAGCTGGGAGACGCCGAAACCGATGATGTAGGCGGTCAGGACGTATTGGCGATGGTTCTCGTTGAGGACTCCGAGCCCCGCGCCGATCTGCTGAAGCGCCGGCAGCATGATGTCGATCGCCAGCGAGTTGGTCGCCATGAGAGCGGCGCAGAGCGTGATGAACTCCCAGCGCTTTATGCCTAAAGCCGCGATCGGCGGTTTCGCAGCGGTGCCCTGATCCATTGTGCCGATCCGCGATAGTCATGAAAAAATGCGCCGGGTCGCCGGCGCATTAGCCTTACAGGCTGGTCGGCCCCATCGAAAAAGGACGAGGCCGCCGCCGCGCCAGCAAGAAGATCAGGCGGCACCCTTTACGCTGATGCCCTTCTCGTCGAGGAAGGATTGCAATTCGCCGGCCTGGAACATCTCGCGGATGATGTCGCAGCCGCCGACGAACTCGCCCTTCACGTAGAGCTGGGGAATGGTTGGCCAGTTCGAATATTCCTTGATCCCTTGGCGCAGCTCGTCGGAGGTGAGCACGTTGACGCCTTTGTAGTCGACGCCGACATAGTCGAGGATCTGCACGACCTGGCCCGAAAAGCCGCATTGCGGGAAGCCCGGCGTGCCCTTCATGAAGAGAACGACGTCGTTGCCCTTCACTTCGTTGTCGATGAATTCGTTGATACCGCTCATATCGATCGCCCTTGCTGCGCCGGACTCGCACCGGCGTGAGAACCTTGGCGCCTATGTATCACTCAACCCGGCCCGTTTGAAGGGCGGGCACGCCGATTTGAGGTAGGCCACGGCCTCGCAGCCGGCATCACGGGCTCAGTCCGGAGCGCTGGTCTGCAGGGCGAGTGCGTGCAGCACGCCGCCCATCCGGCCCTTCAGCGCCTCGTAGACCATCTGGTGCTGCTGGACACGGCTCTTGCCGCGGAAGCTCTCCGCCACAACCTCTGCCGCGTAATGGTCGCCGTCGCCGGCGAGGTCGCGGATGGTGACCGTCGCACCTGGGATGCCCTCGCGGATGAGCCGAGCGATCTCGTTCGCATCCATCGCCATTTGTCCGTCCTCGCTTATTTGTCCATGAAGCGCGGGAACCAGCCTTCATGCGCCGCCTTGAGATCGGCTAACGCTATCGCACGCGCCTCGCCGAGT
Organism: Rhizobiaceae bacterium; assembly: GCA_051959695.1. GTDB lineage: Bacteria > Pseudomonadota > Alphaproteobacteria > Rhizobiales > Rhizobiaceae > Mesorhizobium_L. The sequence continues at coordinate 1,539 of JBQCFA010000258.1, read as the reverse complement.
TTCAATTCGGCGCCGCCGGTCGTGCCGATGCGCCGGGCCGCAACGCCGGCTTTCGCGGCGCGATCGAGGATGGATTTTTCGACCGCTCCCGGCACCGTGACGACGTAACGGCCCTGGTCTTCGCCGAAAAAGGCGGCAACCGGAGACACACCGGCCGGAGCCTCTATCGTCGCTCCGATGCTGGAAGCCATCGCCATCTCCGCGAGCGTCACGGCGAGGCCCCCGTCGGAACAATCATGGACAGAGTTGGTCGCACCCTCGCGGATAAGCGCGCGGACGAATTCGCCGACTTGTTTCTCGTGCGTAAGGTCGACCGGCGGTGGCGGGCCCTCCTCGCGGCAGTGGAGCGTGCGCAGATAGGCGGACTGGCCCAGATGGGCGCCATAGCCCGCCGGCGCACCGAAAAGCAGGATCGCATCGCCTTCGCCGGCAAAGGCTGCGCGGGCGATGCGCGACCAGTCCGCAATGAGCCCGACGCCGCCTATGGTGGGGGTCGGCAGGATGCCGCGTCCGTTGGTTTCGTTGTAGAGCGAGACGTTGCCCGACACGATCGGGAAATCGAGCGCCTCGCAGGCTTCGCCGATGCCCTTCACGGCCATGACGAGTTGGCCCATGATCTCCGGGCGCTCGGGATTGCCGAAATTGAGATTGTCGGTCGCGGCGAGCGGCTCGGCGCCCGTGGCCGTCAGATTGCGCCAGCATTCGGCCACCGCCTGCTTGCCGCCCTCGAAAGGATCGGCTTCGCAGTAGCGCGGATTGACGTCGGAGGAGAAGGCAAGCGCCTTGGTTGGATGGCCTTCGACGCGCACGACACCGGCGTCGCCGCCCGGCCTCTGCAACGAATTTCCCTGGATCAGCGTATCATATTGCTCGTACACCCAGCGGCGCGACGAAAGGTCGGGTGAGCCTAGAAGCTTCAGCAGCGCATCGGCGATATCCGCCTCCGGAATCTCGTCGACAACCAGCGGCGCAGGATGTTTTGGCTCGACCCATGGACGGTCGTATTCGGGTGCCTGGTCACCGAGCTCCTTGATCGGCAAATTGGCGACTTCGTCGCCCCGATGCAGGATGCGGAAGCGCAGGTCGTCGGTCGTGCGGCCGACGACTGCGAAATCGAGCCCCCACTTCACGAAGATGGCCTCGGCTTCGGCCTCCTTTTCCGGGCGGAGAACCATCAGCATGCGCTCATGGCTGTCCGACAGCATCATCTCGTAGGCCGACATGCGTTCCTCGCGCACCGGCACCCTGTCCAGGTCGAGCTCGATGCCGAGGCCGCCCTTGGCGCCCATCTCGACCGCCGAACAGGTGAGCCCGGCCGCGCCCATGTCCTGGATCGCGATGACGGCGCCGGAAGCCATGAGTTCGAGGCAGGCTTCGAGCAGGCACTTCTCTGTGAACGGATCGCCGACCTGCACGGTGGGGCGCTTCTCGTCGATCTTTTCGTCGAACTCGGCCGACGCCATGGTCGCGCCGCCAACCCCGTCCCGACCGGTCTTGGCGCCGAGATACACGACGGGCAGGCCGACGCCCTTCGCCTCC
>JBQCFA010000257.1:0-4166 GCA_051959695.1 Rhizobiaceae bacterium | reverse complement strand
CGAAAACACATCGGCAAGGCCGAGGCCGCAGGCAAGCCCGGCGGTGATTTCGCGGATGGCACGGTCGGCCGCCGGCTGCGTCGCGGCCACCGCATCGAGCCGGTGCTCGCGATAGCTGCCGTCCTGCCTCGCGGTCGTTCCCGTGTCGCCGTAAAGCGCCATGCTGTCGGCCATGGTCTGGAAGTCCCCGCCGGAATCGACGAAGAAGATGCCGATCCGCTCCACGCCGGCGCCCGGATCGACGGCGAGAAAACTGGCGCGGACGTTGCGGCCCTCGACATAGGGCTGGACAATCGCATCGTCGCGGTAGCGGGCATAGATCCGGCGGCTGAGTTCCAGCGCCTGCTCCGGAGTCCCGCAGCGTGAATCCTCCCATATACCGATCTTGGCGCCGAGCCTGTTCGGCTTGACGAAGTAACCGGCCTCCGAGGCGGGCGGCGGGACGACCCAGGCATCGTTGCGCGCCAGTCCGCCCGCCGGCGCCGGCAGGCCGAGCGCGCGCAGTACCGAGCCGGAGTGGAACTTGTCCTGGCAGAGGGCAAAGACGGAATCGTCCGCTCCGACCGTGCGCAGGCCATGAAGGCGGGCAAGCGCGGGGACGACGGAGCCGCGAAAATAGGCGACGCCGTCGGTCAGGGTCCAGACCAACGTTCGGGCGGGATCACATGCGGCGAAGACCATCGGAGCGTCGTCGAGCGCAATCGGCCGGAAGGCGAAGCCGCGTTCGGCGCAGCATCGCCCAATCGCTTCGAACTCAGGCTCCATGTCGGTAGATTGCGCCAGATAGGAGCTTATCTCGGAGGCTTGCTGCTCCGCGAAGCCGGCGGCGGCCAACCGCCTCCGGCACGCCTGCTCGCTCTCATGGACGAGGAGCAGTTGGGGTTCGCCGCTTCGCATCGCGCTATCGGCACGCCATCACATGACGCCGCCGTCGACGATGATCGTCTGCGCCGTCAGCATGGCGGAGGCATCGGAGGCGAGGAACAGACATGGGCCGACCATGTCATGCGGCTGCATCGCTTCCTTGAGGCATTGGCGGTCGATATGGCCCCGCAGCGCCTCCGGCGTGACCCAGAGCGCCTGCTGGCGCTCGGTGATGACCCAGCCCGGCGCAACGGCGTTGACCCGGATGCCGTGCGGCCCCAGCGCTCCGGCCAGGCCCTTGGTCAGGCCGATCACGCCGGCCTTGGCAGCGGTGTATGCGGGCATGCCGCCATGGTTGATCATGAAGGCGGTGGAGGTGAAATTGACGATCGAACCGCGGCCCACCTCTTTCATGCCTTCGGCCACGGCCTGCGCGGTAAAGAAATGCGGCCTGAGATTGATCGCCTGGTTGCGATCCCAGAATTCATCGGTGACGGCCGCGACGTCATGGCGATCGTCCAGCGCGGCGTTGTTGATCAGCACGGTGACCGGACCGTGAGCGGAGGCGGCCTCGGCAACGGCCCCGCGCAACGCGTCGATATCAGTCAGGTCGGCATGGATGAAAAGCGGCCGGCTGCCCGTCTCGCGCTCCAGCCGCCCGCACAGGGCCTCGCTCGGCCGGTCGGCGATATCGATGAAGGCGACGCTGGCGCCCTGGCGTAGGAATCCCTCGGTGAGCGCCGCGCCTATGCCGGAGCCGCCACCCGTGATCAGCACGGACGCATGCTTGAGGTCTGGGAAGTGCGCGGTGGTGGGAGCAGTCATTCCGGCTCGGGCCTCTGGAGGTGGGAGCCCGAACGCCGCGTATCGAAGGTCGAACGACGGCTCAGGCTGGGACCAGCGGAAGGTCGCCAGCCGCCCGCAAATAGTCAAGGGTCGAGAGGGCATCCGCCGGCTTGCCGAAGAGGTAGCCCTGGCCGCCGCCACAGCCGAACTGCACGAGGCGCTCGGCCTGTCCCTCCTCCTCGATGCCTTCCGCGACTACTTCCATGCCGAGCCCCTCGCACATGGCGAGAATGGCGCGGATGATGTGTTCGGAGGGCTTGTCGTCTAGTACGGAGGAGACGAAGCTGCGATCGATCTTGAGCTTGTCGAAATTGAACTCGCGCAGCCGACCGAGACTGGACTGGCCGGTTCCGAAGTCGTCCAGCGAGACCCGGATGCCGACCGACTTCAGGTCTTTGACGATCTTCTCGGCGGAAGCAGGGTCGGTCATCAGCCCGGTTTCCGTGATCTCGATCTCAAGACGGCGGGGATCGAAGCTCATGCGGTCGAGGATAGCGAGGATATGGAGGCCGGTGTTCTGGTCGACGAGTTGGGATGGCGAGAGATTGAAGGAAAGGAAGAGATTCTTCGGCCAGTTGCGTGCGGCGTCCGTCGCCTTACGCAAAACAAGCTGAGAAAGCGGGCCGATGATGCCGCGCTCCTCGGCGATGGGGATGAAGACGCCGGGCGGGACGAAGCCTAGATCGCGATCCGTCCAGCGCGCCAGCGCCTCAAACCCGATGGTCTTTCGCGTCCGGATGTCGACGATCGGCTGGAAATACGGCTCGACCTCGCCGTGGGAAACGGCGCGCCTCAATGCCTGCTCGATCTGGGTGACGCGCTTGGCCGCTTCCTCCATCTCATGGGAGTAGACGACGACGCGCCCACGCCCCGATCGCTTGGCGTGGTAAAGCGCGGTCTCGGCCTTGTCGACGAGAAGTTCCGTCGTCTCCTCGCCGGAATAGAAGAGCGAACAGCCGACCGACGCCGACATCCGTGCCGTGCGCTCGCCGAGATCGTAAGGCGCCGACAGGACCTCGATCAGCATCCGTGCTTTGCCGGCGACCGCCTCTTCGCTGAAGACCATGGGGTAGAGGAAGGCGAATTCGTCCGGCCCGACACGCGCGACGATCGATTGCTCGTCCATCGCGGCGCGAAGCCGCATGGCTACCTGCAGCAGGATCTGGTCACCGGCGCGACGTCCGAACAGGTCGTTGATCGGCTTGAATCCGTCCAGGTCGATGATGCCGATAGCAAAAGGCGCGGGGTCGTCGGCCCGGTCGCCGATGAGCTTCTCGATCTTGCCGAAAAAGCGCCGGTCATTGCCAAGGCCTGTCAGGGGATCGGTGAATGCGAAGTCCGGGCCTGGTCTGTCATAGCCGTCGCCGATCAAGGTACGCATCGGTATTTTCGCCTCTTCATCCCCGCGCGGGACCCTGACAGCAAAGGGTTTAGGAAAAGTATGCAAGCTTACTATCTTCGAGAGCTTTTGCACACATGTGCAACCAAGGGTCGCCCGCCTGCGACAACCCGGGAAAGCACATCACTTCGAGATGACCTTGAAGAGTCCCAGCGGGTGGCCGGCGGTCGATGCCAGAGGCGTCAGCCAGCCGGGCACATCCTTCCTGGCAAGACGCGCGGCCAGACCGTCGGGCGCCCTGTGACCCAGGTCCCGGGTCTCGTCATTGCCGGGACAACTGGCCACCAGCGTGACGCCATAGCGGTGGACGATGCGCTGCGCCTCCGCGTCGGTCCCGGCGAAGGCATTCAGGGCAGCCAGATCACCTTCGACGTTGCGGTGGTAAGGTCCGGCGAGGACGCGGTGCGGCGTATAGCGCAGGATCGGCGCGCCGAGGTTCGACACGGCAAGGACCGTCGCCTTCGGCATGGCAGCGAGCTCGGCATAGTCGTCCGGCGAGAGGCACGCGTCCGCCGAAACCTCGCCACCACCACCGCTCACCTTTTGCGGCGTAAGTTTGCCGATCGCCGCTTCCGCGGCACTGCTCCAGACGACGTTGAAGGAAAGGAGCCAGGCGGCGATCAGCTTGACCGCGCCTCCCTTCACCGGGCCTTCGGCGGTTCTGGCGCGCCATGAGCCGACCCACAGGGCCAGCGGAACGGCGGAAAGCGGGATCGAGAAGAACACGCCCCTCACCTGCCAGAGGCTGACGAGGATGGCGGCGAAGAGGAAGCCACCGAAGACCAGTTCGTCGCGACTCGGGCGTACCCTCCGCGCCCGCAGTACCAGGGTGATCGCCGCGAGGAAGGGCGTGCAGTAATAGGTGGCGACCATGGCCGGATCGGCCACCAGCACCTGGAGGAAGGACTGGGCCTCGGTGACCGAATCGAGCCAGTAGGTCTTGAGCTTCGGGTCGAGGCCGGCATAGGGCGCGGAGAGGCATTGGGGAAAGGCGAAGATCAGCAAGGCGGCTACCGCAAGCGCCAGGACGGCAAGAGACAGAAGACGGCTGGAGAAG
>JBQCFA010000256.1:0-7217 GCA_051959695.1 Rhizobiaceae bacterium | reverse complement strand
CCGCTGTGGCGGCGGGCCGGGGCCGTACCCCCGGACCGCCCCGCGCCGTCCTCCTCGCGGATCGCCTCGCCATCGGAGAAACAGAACTGTTTCCATCTAAACATGAAAGGCTCCAGGCCCTATCGGAAAGCGGGCGCGGCGAAACTCGAGCCGCGCCCGACAGGAACCGATCGCCGTCGGCGAAAGCCCTATTCCCAGTCGCCCCATTTCGAATCGGTCCAGACGGCCACGTTCAGAAGCTTCGGCAACTTTGACGCGAGGCATCCCTTCATCACCGTCTCGAACGTCCCCACCGCCGCCGATCCGCCGGTGACGATCGCGGCAAGGGCAGCTGCGATCGCCGCGTCGCGGAGGCAACCGTTGATCGCACCGCCGATATCACTCTCGGTCGCCGTCTCGACACGCAGCCAGGCCGTTACGTACATCCATTGGAACTGCGTCTTCCAGCCGATGCAGATCTTGTATTGTCCGTCGAAGGGAATGTCTCCCTTCGCCCACTTCACGCACTCCATGCGGCTGTGCGGCAGGGTTAGCGGATCCTTCCACCGCCCCAGCTTCCTCGTGAAAAGGCCCTTGAGCGTCGACTTTTCATCGTCATCATACTGGAAGAGTTGGTCGGCTCCGTATGGTCCGGCATATCCCGGCTCCCCGCCGGGTTTCGACATGGCCCCCCTGTCTTTCGCAGGAGCAGACAAATACAGTTCGCCATCCAATTGGTCCGTCTTCGTCTTGTCCTGCGCGAATGCGGGGACCACTTGCACGAAGGCCATGGCGGACGCCGTCAGAAGCGAAAGAAGCGAAAGAAGCGATCTCCTCATTTTTCCCTCCGGTACAGCTGAACACGCACAACTTACACGAGTATAAGCTTCCAGGAGTGCCACATTTTAAACTAAAGGTTGCGACATTTTGTCTCGCGGCGCGCGGCAAGGCGACGCCCATGGCCGAGGCGCATGCGCCTGGGTTGCTGTCGTCACGCCGCGAGAATGGCCGCGATCGCCAGGTAGGTGACTTGGTGGAAGAACTGGTCCAGCCCCAGCATCCACCAGAAGAACGGGCCGTTCCCCTTGCCCCAGCGGCGGGTGATCTGCTCCTTGCACCAGTCGATGTGGTAGTGGACCAGGAATTCGCCGACGAGAACCCCGATCCACAGCCCGGCCGCCGGCATGACGACCGGCAGCACCAGCGCGGTGCCGAGCACGTGCAGTCCCGAATGCAGGATGCCGCCCGGATGCCCGTAGGTGCCCTTGTTCCTGAGCTGGTAGGACGTCTGCAGGACGAAGTCGAAAAGGAAATGCTTCACTTGCAGCAAGAGCAACAAAAGCAAGATGGAATAGCTCACGGTCGCCCCCTGGGTACCGCCTGACGATAGACCATGACGCGGATATCTGGAACCGTCCTGCGGCGCTGATCGACGGTCACTTGCGCTCGGCGACGAATACGCCGTCCCAGCCCGGTCGCGGCGGCGTCTCGGCAAAAGCGGCAAGGCGCTCGGCGTAGACGCGATAGAGCCCGCTCACCGCCTCCGGCGCCATGGCCGAGGCCGTCTCCAGCGCCGCAAGCCCCTCCGCGACATCGCCGGCGCGGTAGGCTTGCAGCAGACGCTCATGCGCCTGCCGCAAATCGAGGAACGGGGCCCCTGCCGCGAAAGCGGCGTCGCCGAGAAGCGCGAACACCGTGATGGGTTGTCCGCGCCCGACCACCCTGACGCGATCCGCCTCGATGAAGGCGAGTTCCCGCGCCTCGTCGCGGGTTTCCTCCGTCACCAGGATATCGACGCCATACTGCTTGGTCAGGCCCTCGATGCGCGAGGCCAGATTGACGCTGTCGCCGATCGCCGAATAGCTGAAGCGCTGCGCGGAGCCGAGATTGCCGACACAGCAATCCCCCGAATGCAGCCCTATGCCGATCCTGAGATTCATGCCGCGTTCCCGGTTGAGTCGTTCGAGCGCGGCGCGCATGGCCAGCGCGGCCAGGCAGGCCTTGCGGCGATGGTCGGGGATGTCGAGCGGCGCGTTCCAGAACGCCATGATGGCGTCGCCGATATACTTGTCGATGGTCGCTTCGGCCTTGAGGAGCACGTCCGTCGCGGGCGTCAGGAAATCGTTGAGCAGCGCCGTCAGCGCGGCGGGATCGAGCTTTTCCGACAGCGTGGTGAAGCCGCGTATGTCGGAGAAAAGGACCGTCAGATCGCGGATTTCGCCGCCGAGCCTGAGTTCGTCCGGGTTTTCGGCGAGCCGTCCGACGAGTGTCGGCGAGAGATAGCGGCCGAAGGCGGAGTGAATGAAGCGCCTTTCCCGGTTGGCGAGCAGGAGCAGAGCCGGCGTCGTCGCGGCGAAGACGAGCGCGAGCGTGACGGTGGGAAGGATCGGGTCGAGCAGGAGGTGCAGGCGACTGAAGGCGGCCCAGGAGATGCCGATCACGGCGGCGATGCCGACGACGGCGGCGACGCTGTTGACCGCGGCGCCGAAGCGCCATTCCAGGAGGAGAAGCAGCAGACCGAGAAACACCGCCAGCGAAATCTCGGCCCCGCGCGCCCAATCCGGCCGGGTCAGGAAACTTTGCCCCAGGATCTGGTCGATGATCTCGGCATGCACTCTCACCCCGGGCATGGCGACGTGAAACGGCGTGGCGACGAGGTCCCTCAGGCCGACGGCGCTGGTGCCGATCAGCACGATATGGCCTGCGATGGCCGGCTTCAGCGCGGCCACCTTGCCCGGGTCGAGGATTTCGGCCGCCGGGATCGTCTGCATCCGTGGCATGCCCGAATAGTAGATGCGGAACGACCCGTCCGGACCGGTCGGCATCGCGAAGGCGCCGTCCTTGAGCGCCGTCATCGCCGGACGCCCGCTATCGGCCTCGCCGCTTGCGCCCGTGCTGCGGACAATGAAGCTGCCGGCGTCCTGCGCCACCCTCAGCGCCTCGATCGACAGTGCCGGATAGATGTTGCCGCCCGCCCTTGCCAGAAGCGGCAGCGAACGCACCACCCCATCTCCGCTCAGCGGAAACGAGAAGAAGCCGATTCCGGTCGCGGCCTTGTCGAGTTCCGGAAGATTGCCGACGCCTCCGCTGAAGGCGGGAAGATAGTCCTTCGGGCTTTCGCCGCCGAAGGCGAACCCCGCCTTGGGGGGCGAAAGCGCGTTTCTGTTCTCGTTGCTGACCGCGACGCCGGCGATGACCCTGTTGCGTGCGAACGCCTCCGCCAGCACGGCGTCGTTGTCCAATTGCGCCTCGCCGGCGGGCAGTTCGATCCGCGCCCCTTCGCTTCTGAGCATCGCCACCGCCCGCGACGGCGACGTCCGGTCGGGTTCCGGGAAGACCATGTCGAAGGCGATTGCCGCCGCACCCGCTTCGCCCAGGCGGTCCACCAGCGCCGCCAGCGTCGTGCGCGGCCAGGGCCATTGCCCGATTTTCGCCAGCGAAGCCTCGTCGATGTCGACCACCACGACCGGCGCTTCGGCCTGTTGCCGCGGCTTCAGGCGCTGGTAGCCGTCGAAGACGAGGTCGCTCAAATGGGCGAAGCCGGCCGGACGGGCAAGGATCGCGCCGACTGCAAGGGCGAGCACCGCGAGGCCGACACCCCAGACGATAACGCCCTTGTGGCGCTCGCCGGCGAATGATCGTTTCACCGATCGCTTCAACGTCTGCCATCCTGTCGGCCGGCGGCTGGCGGAACCCGTCGCCCGGCAGGGATTGCCCTAAGCAGGTCGCCTCTCCCGCCGCGCCGTCTATCGCATCTGCCCCGACCGATCCCGTCTAACCATGACGGGCTCTGGCGTCGAGGATCAATTGCAGGGACCATCACAGCAATAGTAGCAGGGATCGAAGATGGAATTCCGGTTGTGGTCCTCACCTCCCTGCTGCACGATCGACGTGTCGGGCGACGGGAACGGCGTGGGGAAGTCGCCGAAGGACGGCGTGAGGCCGGAATTCGACTGCGGCAGCGTGCTCTGCTCGACGAGCTCGTCGCTTGGAAGGCGCTTGGCTCCGCCGTGCTGCCCGCTCCGGCCTCCGAGGAGGCCCTGCAGGATCCTCAGCCATCCCTTGTCCGTGCGGCGCACATGCGGCTCCCCGTCCGGGTCGAACCAGATCGAGTAGCCCCTCGCATAAAGCCGGGCCAGCCTTTGGTCGTTGCGCCAAAGCTGGACCGAATCGCCGAAGACGAGGTCGATATGCGGCGGAATGCCGGGCTGTGGATTGAAGACAAGATTGGCGATCCCGCCGCGTATGCCGACCGTTCCGACAGGCGTGTTGAGCCGCACGCCGTCCGGCGTCTTCGACGTCCTGCCGCCTATGAAGCGGAAGACCCCCTTGGTCAGGGAGGCCGTGATCTTGGCCGTCCCCTTGTCAGGATCATAGACGAAGGAATCGATGACCAGGCCCGAATTGGGGCCGACCGTGAAGGTGGTGCCATCGGCAAGCAGCACCTGGAGCAGGCCGCGCGTATCGGTGTCGATATGTTCGTTGTGGACGACCGTCTCGCCGATCGTGAGCGTTCGCATACGCCCGCCTGGAGGCGTGCCGCTTGCCGCCGGATTGACGGCCGAAGTTACACCGACCTGCTGGGCCTGCGCCGAGGCTGAGACCAGCCCGATACAGGCGACGATCGAAAGGAGAATGAACGCATGGCGCATCGCTCAGAACCTCTTGGCAATGGCAATGGATACGCCGACGCTGTCGAAAGAGTAGATATCGTAGTTTGAGTCGACGTTGCGGTAGCTGATCCCCGTCTGCAGGGCCCATTTGTCGGCCAGCGGCACCGTGAGGTTGCCATAGACGAATGTCTCGACGTCCTTTTCCCTGACGTCGAAGAGGCCGAGCGAGGTGTCGGGTCCGTCGAAAACACGCCGCAGCGCTCCGCCCGAAACCGTCGTGATCCAACGCCCCGGCAGACTGGCGATCGGCGAATCGAAGGCGTAGCTGAGGCCTATCGAGCCGCCTACCTCCCAGAACGTCTGGAAATCGACCACCGCGACATGGCGCGCGGCATCGACGCTGGCGAACACCGAGAACCTGTCATTGAAGGCATGCTGGAAATATCCCGACATGTCGTAACGGTTGCCGGTACGGTCGGAAGCATCCGGCCTGAAATCCGAGTCTTGGTAGTCGAGGTAGCGGTACTCGAACCGGAGTTCGCCGCGGTTCATGGCGTCGAATATCTTGCCCAGCTTCGCCCCCGCGCCGATGGAGCGCTGGTAGGTCTCGCCGTCGAGCGCCACGCCGCCCAATATGCCGTAGATCGATAGATCGGAGTTGTAGAGGCCGAAACGGCCGAGGTCGAAATCCGGTCCGAACGTCAGCTGGCCGAGAAGCGTGTCGTTTTCGTGCAGGTCGGAATAGAGCGAACCGTAGGTGAGCAGGTTGACGTCGAATGCATCACCCTGGCTCGGCATGATGTAGCGGTAATGAAACTGGCCGGCCACGAAGCCGTTCGTGTCGGCGTGGGCGAATGCCGACGGATCGAGTTCGAGGAAGGAAACATCGGGCGGAAAGGCGAAGTCGCCGCGCACGCCGTCATTGGCATTGGTCTGGTAGCGCATGCCGAGCATGACGCTTCCATGGAAGCTGCTGGTTTGCGTCTTCTCGTTGATCACCGCCAGATAGAGCTTGACCCTGTCCTTCATCTCCGGCGGCAGGTCGGGCACCCGCTGCAGATCGTCGAAGTAGCCACGCGCCGTCTCGTACGAGCCAAGTCTGAAATAGAGCGCCCCGAGTTCCAGCTTCAGCCGCGCCAGGTCCGGTGCGAAGATGAGCAGGCGCTCCAGCGTCGAGATCGCGGCCTCCAAATCGCCCACCCGGGACGAGAGGGCGGCATATTCGAATGCCAGCTCGATATTCGCGGGCTGCGCCAGCATCTGCGTGAAAAGCGCGCCGCGGCGCGCGTTGATGTCGGAGACGCTTCCATGTCCTGCTTGCGGCGGCACGTTGAGCGTCGACATCGACGGTTGCGCCGCCGCCGGTTCCATCGCCAATGCGCCGGCGGCGAACCCCGCCGCCAGGAGCACGCCCGCCATAGCCGTCAGGCGCGGTAAGCGGGGCGAAGCAGGTCGGCGGACGCAACTCATTGTGCGCGAAAGCCATTGAACGGGGCCGTCGTACCTGCCGCCATATGGGACGAATCATGCACCAAAGGATCATCCCCCATAATCCTGCGCGGCTTCCCCAAGTGGCGATGCCGTACCTGACCGATGCACTTCAGTGATAATTTGTGGATTTTAGGAGAATTGCCGCCAAAGCGCAATTGCGTTTCGGCAACACGGGGAGCGGATTGCGGCCACCCCTAAGCCCCGCGAGGGCAGCGTCGACGCTCGCGTAGACGGGAAACTCCCGGAGCCAGCCGCTCATCTCGAAGGCGAGCCGGATCCGGCTGTCAATCCGGCAATCGCCGCGCGCCCGTCTTTACGCCAGGCAACAAGGGCGGATTGGCAAGAAGCCGGCCGCATGCACTGGCGTTGCGACCAGGCACTGCGGCTTGAGAGGGCTCATTGCCCCTTCGCCCCCGAGCGGGTCGGGCGCACACCCTCGAAACAAAAAAACTCCCGGAGCGAGGCTCGCGGGAGTTTTTTGTTCGTTGGTTGCGGGGGTAGGATTTGAACCTACGACCTTCAGGTTATGAGCCTGACGAGCTACCGGGCTGCTCCACCCCGCGTCACCAGATGCGCGGGCCTTGGCCCACGGAATCCGCTGTTCCTCAAATGCAAAAGGCCGCACAGAGCGGCCCCTGCCGCCATGATGGCGGACGATCGAAAAGAGAAGAAACAAAACATGCGCGTGGCAGACCTGGCAGCGACTTACTCTCCCGCGTCTTGAGACGAAGTACCATCAGCGCTGGGGCGTTTCACGGCCGAGTTCGGAATGGGATCGGGTGCAGCCACCCCGCAATAACCACCAGGTCAGCAAAGGGCATGTTTTTCGAGAAGCTGGAAATACGGCCCTTCCGGGCGAAAGCCCGCAAGGCCGACTGGCCGCCCGCGCAGCGGTTTGCGAAGCAAACTCGCCTGAGCGCAAAGATGGGCATTGGCAAATGAGAATGATCAAGCCTATCGAGCTATTAGTACCGGTAAGCTTCACGCCTTACAGCGCTTCCACACCCGGCCTATCAACGTGGTCGTCTACCACGACTCTCAGGGAATGCTCGTTTTGAGGTTAGTTTCCCGCTTAGATGCCTTCAGCGGTTATCTATTCCGGATTTAGCTACCCTGCTATGCGGCTGGCGCCAC
>JBQCFA010000255.1:0-2795 GCA_051959695.1 Rhizobiaceae bacterium | reverse complement strand
ACGAGCCGGAGCAGAAATGCCCCGCGACGAAGACCACGCCCTCGCCGGCGAACTGGTTTGCGACCGCGACCGCCTGCTTCGGGTCGCATGCGTCATCGCCGACCTCGAGCTTCAGCTTCTGGCCGAGAACGCCGCCCTTCTTGTTGATGTCTTCGACAGCCTGTTCCGCGCCGCCCTTCATCTGCTGGCCGAAGGCCGCATACTGGCCGGTCATCGGGCCAGCCGTCGCGATGGTGATGTCGGCCCAGGCCGAGCCGCTCATCATCGCGAAGGTGAGGGCCACGCTCGCAAAAAGTGCCTTTTTCATGTTGACTCCCTTGTAACACCCCAGAGGTTCCTAGCGCCGCCCGGAAAAGGTGTTCGATGTTTCCGGTCGGCCGGCGCGGGTCTTTCGTCCCGCTTGACCGGCATGAAAGCCCAATTCATCACCGAAATAAAGGCTCCACACCGATTAATAGTGAACGGCTCAGGTTTTGCGCGCCCAGCCGACAGGTCCGCTGGACCGGTAATCGAAGCTGTATTGCGTAGTCATCTGCTTTGCCCGCGTCACCTGGCGGCCGATGAAAGCGATGATGAGAAGAATAACCAAATCGACGATATAGTAATGAAGGTTCAGCAACGTACCATTGAACAGGGCGAAGTGGATGAATCTGCATGCCGCGGTCAGCATGATCATATAGGCCGCCAACTGTGTCCCGCTGTTCCACGAACGCGCCACCGCCCGTCCGGTGAGATAGGCGGCTCCCCCGGCCAGTACCACGGTCACGAAGAAGAACTCCCAGAACGTCACTTCCCACAACAGGCCGTTTTCCTTGACCATCCCGCCCTCTCAGTGCCTGCCGCCTTCGAGATAGGCCGCTCGGACCTCCTCGCGCTTCAAAAGCTCCGCCCCGGTTCCACTCATGGTGATGGCCCCGTTCACCATCACGTGCCCCCGATGGGCGAGCTTGAGCGCATGGAACGCGTTCTGCTCAACCAGGAAGACGGTCAGGCCCTCCTGCTGGTTGAGTTCGCGGATCGCCTCGAAAATCTGCTTCACCACCAGGGGAGCGAGTCCGAGCGAGGGCTCGTCCAGCAACAGCAGCTTGGGACGGCTCATCAGAGCGCGGCCGATCGCGAGCATCTGCTGTTCGCCACCGGAAAGCGTGCCGCCACGCTGGCCGGCGCGCTCCTTCAGCCGCGGAAACAGAGTGAAGACGCGCCTGAGGTCTTCGTCGAAATCCTCCTGCGGCACGTAGGTCGCGCCCATCTGGAGGTTTTCCATGACGGTCATGCGCGAGAAGATCCGCCGCCCCTCTGGCGACTGGGCGATGCCGAGACGCATGATCTCGTGCGTCGGCATTTCCGTGATGTCGCGTCCGTCGAATGTGATCTGCCCGAAACGGGCGCGCGGGTCGCCGCAGATCGTCATCATCAGGGTCGACTTGCCGGCGCCGTTGGCCCCGATCATGGTAACGATCTCGCCACGATTGACGTCCACGTCGACGCCACGCAGCGCCATGATCTGGCCGTAATAGGTCTTGACGCCGCGTACCGAGAGAAGGTTTTCGCTCATGGCCTCCCGGCTCCATCGTCGGAGGACATCGTCCCGATTTCTCCCTTCACGCCGGCGACGACGTCCCGCTTCACCTCCGCGACATCGATTTCCTCTTCGTCGTCAACGCCGAGATAGGCGGCGATGACCTTCGGGTCCGTACGGACGAATTCGGGGTCGCCATCGGAAATCTTCACGCCGTAGTCGAGCACCACGATGTGGTCGGAAATCTCCATGACGACGCCCTTGTCGTGCTCGATGAGCAGGACCGACGTGTCGTGCTCGTCGCGGATAAACTTGAGCAGCTCGTTGAGTTCCGCCGATTCGCGAGGATTGAGACCCGCCGCCGGTTCGTCGAAGCACAGGAGCTTCGGGTCGGTACACATGGCGCGGACGATTTCGAGGCGCCGCTGGGCGCCATAGGGAAGATCGCCGGCCGCGTCGTCGGCCCGGTCGACGAGGCCGATCTGCTCGAGCCAGTATATGGCCTTCTCCACCGAAGCCGCCTGCGCCCGCCTGTAGGCGGGCAGGCCGAAAATGCCGCCGATCGAGTAACCCGAAGCGAGCATTAGCGGATTATGCTGCGCGACCAGCAGGTTCTCCAGAACCGTCATGCCGCTGAAGAGGCGTATGTTCTGGAAGGTGCGCGCGACCTTGGCTTTCGCCGAGATTTCGTGGTCGGGCATGCGCTCGAGGAGGAACACCGAGCCACCGTTCGTTTCCTTGAAGCGCGCGCTGCTTGCCGTCAGTTCCTCGACCTCCTTCTCCAGCCTGCCCTCACCGTGCCGCATCGCGATGCGGCCCTCGGTCGGCTTGTAGAAGCCCGTGACACAGTTGAAGACGGTCGTCTTCCCGGCCCCGTTCGGACCGATCAGGGCTGTGATGTCGCCGCGACCCACGTTGAAGGAGAGGTCGCCGACCGCCACGAGCCCGCCGAAACGCATCGACAGGTGTTCGACTGTAAGGACCGGGTCATTCTCCCAACGACGCGCCGCATGCGCGCCGGAACTGTTCTGTGCGGCGCTCATCCGTGCCCCTCGCCCTGCGCGACCAGATCGGCCCCGATCCGTTTTTTCTCCTTGTAGACGGCCGAAGGCGTCCTCGTGGCGATCAGCCCGCGCGGCTTCCAGACCATGATGATGACCATGGCGAGGCCGAAGATGAGCATCCGATACTGGACCGGATCGAAGCCGCTTCCGAAGATCGACCTGAGGAAGTCAAGGTTGCGCAGCATCTCGGTGCCGCCGATCATCACGACGGC
>JBQCFA010000254.1:0-2851 GCA_051959695.1 Rhizobiaceae bacterium | reverse complement strand
GGTGATCTATCATGGGGAGATCGTCGAGGCGGGCTCCGTCCAGCATGTCTTCCGCCATCCTGGCCATCCGTACACGCAGGCGCTCATGCGCGCCGTGCCCGAGATCGATGCCGAAAGGTCGAGGAAGCTGGTCGGCCTGCGCGAGATCGAGCACGTCATCCCGCAATCGATGCGGCGCGAGCGGGCCGCCGCCGACGCGTCGGCGCCGGCGCTGGTGAAGGTGCGCGGGCTGACCAAGAGCTTCACGATCCGCTAGGACAGCTGGCTTGTCGGCGAAAAGAGCCGCGTGCTCGCCGTCAACGATGTGAGCTTCGACATATTGAGGGGAGAGTGCTTCGGCATCGTCGGCGAGAGCGGCAGCGGCAAGTCAACTGTCAGCAAGCTGATGATGCGGGCGATCACCGCTGATTCCGGCGAGATCGCCTTCGACAACGGCAAGATGAAATGCGACGTCCGGACGCTCGAGGGCAAGGACCTGAAGGAGTTCCGCAAACGCATGCAGATCGTCTTCCAGGATCCGTTCTCCTCGCTCAGCCCGCGCTCGACAGTCTTGAATATCCTGCGCGAGCCGCTCGAAATCCACCAGATCGGCACGGCCGAGGAAAAGACCCGGACGGCAAGTGAACTGATGGCCCTTGTCGGCCTGTCGCCGACCTTCCTCAACCGCTATCCGCACAGCTTTTCCGGCGGCCAGCGCCAGCGCATAGGCATCGCGCGTGCGCTCGCGCTCTCTCCCGACCTCCTGATCTGCGACGAACCGGTTTCCGCCCTGGATGTGTCCGTACAGGCGCAGATACTCAACCTCCTGAAGAAGCTGCAGGCCGAACTTGGACTGACGATGGTCTTCATCTCGCACAACCTGGCCGTGGTGAGATACGTCGCCGACCGGATCGCGGTCATGCGCAAGGGCAGGATCGTCGAACTCGCCGACTGCGACACGCTCTTTGCCGATCCGGTGCATCCCTATACGCAAAAGCTCCTGTCGGCGGTTCCGCACGCCGACCTCGACCACAGACTCGACTTTCCGGATCGCGTCGACGATGTCGTCGACGACGCCGAGAGCTGGGACCCGGTCTTTCGAGCAGGCGCGGATGACGGGTTGAAACTCACTCCGGTCGGTAAAGGGCACTACGTCCTCGCCCGGATGGAGTTTGCGGAACGCAGGCTCTCGGCATGAGCGCGCGCCGCTGGTCCCGCAGGAGCTTTTCGAAGCTGGCGCTTGTCGCGGCCTCGCTGCCGCTCCTGCCGCGCGGCGCGGCGGCGGCTCCGCAGGAGCCTCCCGATCTCGCCGCCGGCGTCGCGGCGGGGGACCTGCCGCCGCTGGCGTCGCGCCTGCCGCTTAGTCCGCGCGTGGTGGATATGGCGGCGCTGCGCAAGGCCGAGGGCCGTTACGGCGGAACGCTCAGGATGATCATGGCGGAGGACAAGGACATCCGCATGATGACCATCTATTCCTACGCGCGGCTGGTGGTCTTCGACGCGGACCTCAACCTGATCCCCGATATCCTCGACAAGTTCGAGGTCCAAGAGGGCCGCAGCTTCACGCTGCATCTCCGCAAGGGCCACCGGTGGTCGGACGGGGAGCCCTTCACCGCGGAGGATTTCCGCTATTGCTGGGAAGACGTTTCGCTGAACAGGAAGCTGTCGCGCGGCGGCCCCTCACAGCAGATGCTGGTGGACGGAAAGCCGCCGGCCTTCGAAATCCTGGACGAGGTGACCGTCCGCTATGCCTGGGAAAAGCCCAATCCGCTTTTCCTGCCCTCGCTTGCCGGCGCCAGCCCGAACTACATCTTCATGCCGGCGCACTACCTGAAGCAGTTCCACGCGAAATACGCCGATCCCGGGAAGCTCGCCGAGCTCGTTGCGTCTCATCGCATGCGGGACTGGGTGGCGCTGCACACGGTGATGGGGCGGCAATATAGGCCGGAGAACCCTGACCTGCCAACGCTGGAACCGTGGACGAACACCACGCCGCCGCCTGCCGAGCGCTTCACCTTTCGGCGCAACCCCTATTTCCATCGCGTCGACGCGAGCGGGCGCCAGCTTCCCTACATCCCGACCGTCTATCTATCGCTGAGTTCGGCCGACATCATCCCGGCCAAGGCAGGCGCCGGAGAGAGCGACCTGCAGGGCCGTTATCTTCGCTTCGACAACTACACCTTCCTCAAGCAGGCGGAGAAGCGACACCCCGTTCGCGTCGACCTGTGGCGCGATGGAACCGGATCGGAGGTCGCTTTTCTTCCCAATCTGAACGCCAACGATGCGGTCTGGCGCGGCGTCATGCGCGACGTACGCTTCCGCCGCGCCCTGTCGCTGGCGATCGACCGGCATGAGCTGAACCAGCAATTCTATTTCGGGCTTGCGCGCGAGGCCGCCAACACGGTCCTTCCCCAGTCGCCGCTCTACAGGAACGCCTATGACCGGGCCTGGACGTCTTTCGACAAGGCCGAGGCGAACCGGTTGCTCGACGAGATGGGCCTGAAGCTCGGCAACGACGGGGTCCGACTGCTCCCGGACGGCCGCCGGGCCGAGCTGGTCGTCGAATTTGCCGGCAGCGTCGAGCAATCCGACATGATGGAACTCGTGCGCGAGTATTGGGGCGATATCGGCATCAAGGTCTATCAGCGCTCGCTGAACCTTGAAGTCATGCGTCGTCGCTTCCTCGCCGGCAGCACGCTGATGTCGATCTGGGGAGGGCTGAGCGTCGGCCTCGCCACGGCCGACCTCCCGCCGGAAGAGCTGGCGCCGGTATCGTCCGCCCAGGGCAACTGGCCCAAATGGGGCCAGTACACCGAGACGCAAGGCAAGGCCGGGGAGGCGGTCGACCTTCCCGCCGCAAAGGAATTGCTCG
>JBQCFA010000253.1:0-3444 GCA_051959695.1 Rhizobiaceae bacterium | reverse complement strand
AGGAATTCCGTCGCCAGGACGGCAAAGACGATGCGCAGCACCGTCGCCGCCAGGATGCCGATGAGGATGACCTTGCCGCGGTTCGCCTTGGGCAACCCGGCCGCGGCAAGACCGATGACCACGGCATTGTCGCCGGCCAACACCAGATCGATCGCGATCACCTGAAAAAATGCCGTAATCGCTTCCGGTGTGATGAGGTGCATTCCGCTGTTCATCTCCCGGCGGCACCGGGGCCCTTCTCGTCGTCTCTTGCGCCGAACGCCAGCCTGGCCGAGCCGGAAACATCACCCGCCGCGCGGTGCCACCTGCTCGGACACCCATGGAAAAACATCTGGATTTCCGACGCGTCGAATCGCGACAATTGGTAGGCAGGCAGGCGTTCGACGCCCCTCCCGGCGCCACCCTTGCGATCTGCCACCGCATTTAGGGAGCCGCATATCGGAACGCAAGGCGGGGCCCGTCCGCGACCTCGATTCTATCGAAGCTCCGGCTCCGGCATCTCCGTGACCATTTCGGTCGCCAGCACGCGCGCATCCGGGTGCCCTTGCAGGAGCGAAGCCGGCACGGAAGCCGTCACCGGGCCGTGCAAGAGCTTGCGGACGATCGCCGACTGCCACGGGCGGTTCATGTAGATGCGGACCTTGCGGCTCTCGAGGATCTCCTTCATCCCGACGGTCACGGCGAGTTCAGGGATACGGTCGATATTGCCGCGCGAGGCGGTGACGCAATTGATCAGGCGCGTCTCGCGCGACAGCCGAACCACCCGCGTCGGGCGGCGGCCGAACTCGGCGGCGTCCAGCTTCTCGCCGGGCTCTGGCGGGTCGTTGAAGGCGAGATGGCCTGTGATGCCGACGCCGCCGAAGCAGACATCGACGCCGCCGAAACGCTCGATCGCCGCCCCTGTCGCCGACGGTTCCAGCGGATGGGGGAAGATGCGCTGCTCGGCCGGGGGCGCCAGAGCAGGATCGAGGCGGCCATAGAAGTGCTCCTCCATGTGACGCCGGAAGCTCAGCGCATCCTCGACCGGAATGAAGTCGCTGCCGTCCGGCGTCAGGTACTCGTCCATGTTGACGAGGACGAGATCGCGCAGGCTGACGCCTTCACGGTTGCAGCGCTCCGCCCAGAGATCGAACTGGCCGACAGGACCGACCGGCACGATGAAGACCGCCTTGTCCCGTCCCGCCTTCTTCGCCGCGCGGAACTCGCGCATGAGATCCTCGGCGAAGCGCGAGATCAGCGTTTCGTTGTCGGCAACGACATCGAAGGCAATGGGCGAGCCCTTGCCGAGCGACTGCTTGCCGACGGCAAGAGCGAGTGCATTCGCCGCATCGTGGCTCATCGCGCGGGCTCGATCAGTTTCTCGGTGGCGGCGTCGAAGAGATGCATCTTCTCCGGATCGATCGAAAGCCGGATGCGCGCGCTCGCCTTGATGGAGGGGAGAGGCGGCAAGCGGGCGATCACCTCGCTGCCGCCAAGCGTGAAGAAGGTAAGGGTGTCGGAGCCGAGCGGCTCGACGAAATGCACGTCGACGGTGAAGGCATGCGGCGATGCGCTGCCGTCGGCGAGCGCGAACGCTTCGGGCCTGAGACCGAGAACGAGTCGCTCCGGAGCGTCGCCATCCATACGGCCCTTCCTTATCGGCAGGGTCGGACCACCCTCGATTTCAATGGCGCCGCCGCTATCCGCCAGACGGCACGGCACCTGGTTCATGCGCGGCGCGCCGATGAAACCGGCCACGAAGAGCGAGGCGGGATGGTTATAGACCTCGTCGGGCGTGCCGATCTGCTCGATATGGCCGCCGCGCATGACGACGATGCGCTCGGCCAGCGTCATCGCCTCCACCTGGTCGTGGGTGACGTAGATGACGGTCGTCCGCACCGCCTGGTGCAGCTTCTTGATCTCGGTGCGCATGTCGGCGCGCAGCTTGGCATCGAGATTGGAGAGCGGCTCGTCGAAAAGGAAGACCTCGGGATCGCGGACGATGGCGCGGCCCATCGCCACGCGCTGGCGCTGGCCGCCCGAAAGCTGCGCCGGGCGGCGCTCGAGCAGATGTTCGATGTCGAGGATCTTCGCCGCACGCTCGACCCGGGGCCGGATATCGTTCCGGGGGAACTTGCGCACCTCGAGCGCGAAGGACATGTTGCGATAGACATCGAGATGCGGGTAGAGCGCATAGTCCTGGAAGACCATGGCGATGTCGCGGTCCTTCGGCGCCAGCTCGTTGACGACCTTGCCGTCGATGGCGATCTCGCCGCCGGAAATGTCCTCAAGACCTGCGATCATGCGCAGAAGCGTGCTCTTGCCGCAGCCGGACGGGCCGACCAGGACGACGAATTCCTTGTCGCCGATGTCGAGGTCGATGCCATGAACGACCTCGACCTCGCCGAAACGCTTGACCACCGCGCGCAAACTGACTTCGGCCAACCTCTCCTCCCCGTCGTCCGCAAGGCTTCACAAAGCACCAAAGTTGCGGCATTGTAAATGTAACCGTTTACAAATTACCAGCATTAGGGGGGCTAGTCGAGCATTGACGGAGATCGAGCGGCCCTTGCCGCCAGCGGCTCGGGGTGGATCGCCGGAGGCAGCGCGGCAGGTCGGCATGCGCGACGTCGCGAGCCGGGCCGGCGTCTCCATCGCGACCGTCTCGCGCTTCTTCAACGATCCGGCGAAGCACAGCCTCGACAGGCGCGCGCGGGTCGAGGATTCGGTGCGGGCGATTGGCTACATCCGCCACGGCGCGGCCCGGGCGCTCTCGATGCGGCGTTCGCACGCGATCGGCGCCGTCATCCCGACCGTGGACAACCCCACCCGCGCGAGCAAGGTCGCGGCGCTGCAGAAGCATTGCCGCGAAAACGGCTACAACCTTCTTCTGGCGCTGTCGGAATACGATCTCGACCTCGAACTCCAGCAATGCCGCAACCTGATCGAGGCCGGCGTCGACGGGCTGATGCTGGAGGGCGGGCTGCACCATCCCGAACTCTACGAACTGCTCGAAAGCCGCAACATCGCCTTCGTCAACACCATCGTCTACGATCCCGCCTCGCCCTATCCGAATATCGGTTTCGACAATCGCGGCATGGCGCGCAAGCTGACCGAGCACCTGCTCAGCCTCGGTCACACGGAGTTCGGCGTGATCTCCGGCCCGCGCGGAAGCAACGACCGGGCACGGGAGCGCGTGCAGGGCGTGGAGCAGGCGTTGGCGAAGAAGGGGCTGGCGCTTCCGCCCGAGCGCGTCGTGGAGCGGCCCTACCGCGTTGGCGAGGGGCGGCTTGGACTGAAGACGCTGATGGAGCTGCCCTCGCCTCCGACGGCCGTGGTCTGCGGTAACGACGTGCTCGCCTTCGGCGCCCTCCTGGAAGCGCAGGCCATCGGCTACGACGTACCCGGCGACCTGTCGATCGTCGGGTTCGACGATCTCGACTGGGCCTCGCCACTGCCGCCTGG
>JBQCFA010000252.1:0-4572 GCA_051959695.1 Rhizobiaceae bacterium | reverse complement strand
ACCTGCGGCTTCTTCCCGGTCGATTCCGAGACCATCAAATACCTCACCATGACCAGCCGCACCGAGGAGCGCATCGCCCTGGTCAAGGCCTATTGCGAAGCCCAGGGCCTGTGGCGGCATGACGGCACCGGCGACCCTGTCTTCACCGATACGCTCGAGCTCGATCTCGGCACCGTCGTACCGTCGATGGCCGGCCCGAAGCGGCCGGAAGGACGTGTCTCGCTGGAGGACATTCCCGCGGCCTTCGAAAAGGCGATGGACTCGGAATACAAAAAGGCCGCGGAGATCTCGAAGCGCTACGCGGTAGAGGGCGAAGGCTACGACCTCGGCCACGGCGACGTGGTGATCGCGGCGATCACCTCCTGTACCAACACGTCGAATCCCAGCGTGCTGATCGGCGCCGGGCTACTCGCGCGCAACGCCAACCGGCTTGGCCTGAAGCAGAAGCCCTGGGTCAAGACCTCGCTCGCCCCAGGCAGCCAGGTGGTCGCCGAATATCTCGACAAATCCGGCCTGCAGAAGGAACTCGACCAGATCGGCTTCAATCTCGTCGGCTTCGGCTGCACGACCTGCATCGGCAATTCCGGCCCGCTGCCGGCGCCGATCTCCAAGACCATCAACGACAAGGGCCTGATCGGCGCGGCGGTGCTTTCCGGCAACCGCAATTTCGAGGGCCGCGTCTCGCCCGACGTGCAGGCCAACTATCTCGCCTCGCCGCCGCTGGTGGTCGCCTATGCGCTCGCCGGCACAGTGACGAAGGATCTCACGACGGAGCCGATCGGCGAAGGCAAGGACGGTAAGCCGGTGTTCCTCAAGGATATCTGGCCGACGAGCGCCGAAATCCAGGAATTCATCCAGAAGAACGTCACGCGCGAGCTTTTCGCCCGCAAATACGCCGACGTTTTCAAGGGCGACGAGAACTGGAGAGAGGTCAAGGCGCCGAGCGGCCAGACCTATGCCTGGGACGACAACTCGACCTATGTGCAGAACCCGCCCTATTTCGAGGGCATGCACAAGCGGCCGGAGGGGATCGGCGACATCAAGGGCGCACGCATCCTCGGCCTCTTCGGCGACAAGATCACCACCGACCACATCTCGCCGGCGGGATCGATCAAGGCGGCTTCGCCGGCGGGGGAATATCTGACCGAGCACGGCGTCGGCGTCGCCGACTTCAACCAGTACGGCACGCGGCGCGGCAACCATGAGGTGATGATGCGCGGCACCTTCGCCAATATCCGCATCCGCAATCACATGCTGGGCGAGAACGGCCGCGAAGGCGGCTACACGATCCACTACCCCTCGAAGGAGGAGATGTCGATCTACGACGCCGCCATGCGCTACCGCCAGGAGAAGGTGCCGCTGGTCATCTTCGCCGGCGTCGAGTACGGCAATGGCTCTTCGCGCGACTGGGCAGCCAAGGGCACGAACCTGCTCGGCGTACGCGCCGTCATCGCCCAGTCCTTCGAACGCATCCATCGTTCCAACCTGGTCGGCATGGGCATCGTTCCCTTCGTTCTCGACGAGGGCACGAGCTGGCATTCGCTCGGACTGACCGGCGAAGAGACGGTCGAGATCGACGGGCTGGAGAACATCCGACCGCGCCAGAAAATGGTGGCCAAGATCACCTATGCCGACGGCACGGTGAAGGAGGTGCCGATCCTGTGCCGCATCGACACGCTGGACGAGCTCGCCTACTTCAAGAATGGCGGCATCCTTCAATATGTGCTGCGCGACCTAGCGGCCTGAGGGTTTTCATGTCACGGGCGGGCCCGCCCGCCCGTGACATCGTTCCGTGGTCATCTCACCGCAACGTGACTTTGCCTTGAGACGCTCCGCTGCCTATCCTGCCGGCGCCTGGAGCAACAGACGAACGCGATATCCGCTGCTCCAGCCTGGTTTGCTTAGCCGCATTCGCGCGACGCCAGCCGATTCCGCCTGGCTGCGAGATGCACTAACTCGAAGGACAGGAACCCGCGGATGGGCACGACGAAGCGAAAATGGTGGTTGACGGCGGCACTGACGGCTTTCTGCGTGACCGTCGCGGGACCGGCCGTCGCCAGGCCGCTCGGCGTCGTCGAACTTTTCACCAGCCAGGGATGCAACTCGTGCCCTCCCGCCGACGCGGCGCTGGAACGCATCATCCGGCAGGGCGGCGTCGTGGCGCTCGCCTACCACATCGACTATTGGGACTATCTCGGATGGAAGGATACGCTCGGTAGCCGGGCCAATACTGAGCGGCAATATGCCTACGCCAAGGCCTTCGGCACGGCTCAGGTCTATACGCCGCAGGCGGTCCTCAACGGGCGATCCGATGCGAACGGCGCGAGCCTGGATGCCGTGGAAAACGGGCTCCAGGGGCTCACCCGCTCCGGCGAGGGCCTCTCCGTCGACATGTCAATCCGCGACGAGGGCGACGCGTATGTCGTCGACGCCGGCGCGGCGCCCGACGGGGCCGGGGAGGCGCGGCTCGTGCTCGTGTCGTTCTCGCCGAAGCGCGACGTTCCGATCCGGCATGGCGAGAACAGCGGTCGAACAGTCACCTATTGGCATGCGGTTACCGGCGTCCGGCTTGCCGGCATGTGGCGCGGCAAATCGGCCCGCTACGAAATACCCAAATCCACGGCTTCGGTCGACGGCGGGGTTGCGGTCCTGCTGCAGTCCGGAAACGAAGGGCCCGGACCTATCCTCGGCGCCGCCATTCTCGATGGCAACGGCAGCTGACGATCGCCGCCAAACCCGGCCCAAAATAAAAAAACCGGCGTCAGCTCGCTGACACCGGCGTATTTTATGCTGCCTGCGGCACTCACCAGGAGAGCCGAGCTGGTTCGATCCGGCCGAGGCCCCGTGGGCGGGGGGCTTGGGGTTTACGGAGCCAGTGCCGGACCGAACCGTCTCAGGCAACGGAGGGATGGTGGTGGGATATTGGGGCGCGAGCTGGGAGTATATGCGGCGGGATTGTGGCGACGCATCACCAATTCCGACACGGTGTCCCGCTTTGTGACCACTTAGCCGGCGCGGCGCGTGGGGTTGATTTTCGGGGATGAACGCGCCAACGTGGTCGTGACTGGAACGGAAGGCATTCTACATGGTCGATCGCGGAGACGCCACGGAGGATGGGGACGATTCCGCGATACTGATCCCGTTCCAGGAGGCCCGGCGCCGGCACCCAGAGATGCCGGTGACGTTCGATCGCCGGGAACTCGAGCAGATCCTGCGCATCTACGGCCGCATGGTCGCGGCCGGTGAATGGCGTGACTATGCGATCGACCATCTTGCCGACCGGGCGATATTTTCCGTGTTCCGCCGGACGAGCGAGGTGCCGCTCTTCCAGATCGCCAAGATGCCGAAACTTGCCCGCCGCCAGGGCGCTTTCGCGGTCATCGCGGCCGGTGGCGTCATCCTCAAACGGGGACATGAACTCGGCCGGGTGCTCGGAGTGTTCGACAGGGCGCTACGCCTCGCCGAAGCCTGATCGAGTTCGCGTGCGCGGCTTGCCGCCCGTACCTTACTGTCCCAGCCGATATCTACGCTCGGGAAACGATTCCGGATCGACAGGCTCTTCCGCTCCGCCGTTGAGCGAAAGCTGCATGAAGGCGGTGTCGAGCCAGCGGCCGTGCTTGTAGCCGGACCCTTCAAGCCTGCCGGAGTGCCGGAAGCCGAGCTTCTCGTGAAGGCGGACCGAGACGCTGTCGGGCGTGCCGTCGCCGATCACGGCGATGATCTGGCGGAAGCCGAGGCGGTGGACCTCCTCGACCAGATTGCGCAGCAGCTTCGCGCCGACGCCCTTGCCCTTGGCCTCGGGCGCCACGTAGATCGAATCCTCGACGACGAAACGATAGGCGGGACGCGGACGGAACGGTCCCGCATAGGCATAGCCGAGCACGCGGCCATCCTCTTCCTCGCCGACGATATATGGGAAACCCTTGCCGACGAGCGCGGCGAAGCGCGCTTCCATCTCGACACGGTCGGGCGGCTGCAACTCGTAGCTCGCGGTGCCGTGTCGGACGGCGTCGGCGTAGATCTCCGTGATGCGGTCGAGGTCGGCTTCCCGCGCCGTGCGGATGCTGATCATCGTTCGTCGCGCCCCCGGGCTTTCCGGCCCTTATAGGCAGCCTCGCGGCCAAAAGAAAAGGGCGGCCCGAAAGCCGCCCCGATCCCTTGTCCGACTGGTTCAGTTTCAGCGGCGATCGCCGAGGAACTGCATCAGGAACATGAACAGGTTGATGAAGTCGAGATAGAGCCTGAGCGCGCCCATGATGGCCTTGCGGCCGGCCACGACCTCGCCATCGCCGTCGTAGTACATCTCCTTGATCTGCTGCGTATCGTAGGCCGTGAGACCCGCGAAGACGAGGACGCCGATCACCGAGATGGCGAACTGCAGCGCCGACGACGCAAGGAAGATATTGACCAGCGAGGCGATGATGATGCCGATCACGCCCATGAACAGGAACGAGCCCATCCCCGAGAGATCGCGCTTCGTCGTGTAGCCCCAGAGCGACAGCGCGCCGAACGAGGCGGCCGTGATGAAGAACACCTGGGTGATCGACTCGTGCGTATAGACGAGGAAGATCG
>JBQCFA010000251.1:0-4623 GCA_051959695.1 Rhizobiaceae bacterium | reverse complement strand
GCAACGCGGCGACGCAGACCATGACGGTCGCCGTTCGCGCGCTGGCGACGCGCGACCTCGACATCTACAATGCCGGCCGCATCATTCGCCGCGAACTGGTCGTCGGCCTGATCAACGGCCTGGTTTTCGCGCTGATGATCGGCGTCAGCGCCTGGCTCTGGTTCGGCACCTACGATATCGGAGGGCTGATCGCGGCAGCCATGATCATCAATATGCTGGCGGCGGCGCTGGGCGGCATCCTCATCCCGCTGATCCTGCAGAGGATCGGCGCCGATCCGGCGATCTCGTCGGGCATCTTCGTCACCACGGTCACGGACGTCACCGGCTTCTTCTCCTTTCTCGGTCTGGCGACGTGGTGGTACGGCGGACATTGACCGAAGGCCGGCCGCTGGCGCTCGCCGCAGCCGCGCTGGCCGGGTTGCAGGTCGGCGCGGCGACTTTCGTCACCCATTTCGTGATCGCCGAAGCCGGGCCGGCGTCGCTGGCGTTGTTCCGCTACCTGATCGCGCTCTTCATCATCCTTCCCGTTGCGGCGCGAAGGCTGTTGGCGATGCGCCGGGCCGACATCGTCCCGATTGCCCTGCTTGGCGTGGGACAGTTCGGCCTGCTCGTCCTTTTCCTCAACATTTCGCTGCGGGATCTCGATCCGGGCCGCGTGACTCTCATCTTCGCGACCTTTCCGATCCTGACGATGGTTTTTGCCGTCGCAATCGGCCGCGAGCGATTCACCTGGCGCGGCACGACCGGCATCGTCATGACCGTGCTAGGCGTCGTCCTTTCCATCGGGCTATCGCTTGACTTGCACGATGGGCACGCGGGGCAATGGCTCAGCGCCGGCGCGGCGTTTGTCAGCGCGATCATCGGCGCCGTCTGCTCCATCGGTTACCGTCCCTATCTCCGGCGCAATCCGACGATCGCCGTGAGCTTCGTGGCAATGGCGGCGGCGGTGGCCTTTCTCGTTGTCCCGTCCTCGATGGAAGGGCTTTTCTCGGAATGGGCCGGTTTCAGCGCGACGGGATGGGCGGCGATCGCCTTCATCGGCGCGTCGAGCGGCGTCGGCTATTTCCTCTGGCTGCACGCGCTTTCGGCCCTGCCTGCGTCCAATGTCGCCGCGTTTCTTGGCCTGAGTCCCATGCTTGCCGTCGCCCTGAGCGCCGTCTTCCTCGCCGCGCCCTACACCCCCGCCGATGCCGCCGGGCTCGTCCTGGTGCTCGTCGGACTCGTCGTTGCGCTCTGGCACGACGAGGCCCGTCTAACGCCTGGCGGCAATTGACTTTTACGTAAGTGCGATGCCAGGTTCGACGGGCAATCAAGGCAGGCGCTGCGCGAATGCGGGAATACTATTCGATCACCGAGCTGACCCGAGAATTCGGCGTCTCGACGCGTACGCTCCGTTTCTACGAGGACGAGGATCTGATCCACCCGGTGCGGCGCGGACGCACGAGGCTGTTCAGGCCGTCCGACCGCCAGTTGATCCGCCAGATCCTGCGTGGCAAGCGACTGGGCTTCTCGATCGCGGAGATCCGCGAGATCGTCCAGATGTACAGGGAACCGCCGGGCGAGGTCGGGCAGCTCAAGCTCATGATCCGTCGCATCGAGGAGAAACGCGAGGATCTGCGCCAGAAGCGCCGCGACCTTGAGGAGACGCTTGCCGAACTCGATCACGCGGAGGAGTCCTGCGTCGAGCGGTTGGCGGAACTCGGGGTGAATACCTGAAGGACGGGTGGCCTACCTGTCCTTGACGGTTTCCATCGCCACGAAGGTGGAGGTTTGCGCTACGTGGGGGAGAGCGGAAATGCGCTCGCCGAGGACCCGCCGGTAGGCGGCAATGTCTTTCGTCCTGACCTTGAGCAGATAGTCGAAGCTCGATGCGATCATGTGGCATTGCTCGATCTCGGCCACCTTGAGGACAGCGCGGTTGAAGGCTTCGAGCGCGGCGGAGCGGGTATCGGAAAGCTTTACCTGCACGAAGGCGACATGGCCTTCGCCGATGCGATCGTGGTCGACCAGCGCCGTGTAGCCGCGGATATAACCTTCGCTTTCCAGGCGGCGCACCCGGGCCGCGACCGGCGTCTTGGATAGGCCAACCGCATTGGCCAGTTCGGCCGTCGACATCCTGCCGTTGTTCTGCAGGGAGGCGAGGATCTTGCGATCGATACGGTCCAATTGATCTGTCATTGTTGCAGTTGCAATGCAAACAGCCCGTGGAAAGGTCACTTAATAGCGCATTCGATATGCGTTGTCCCGCGATTCAGGTCGTAGCGGGTGCGGTTTGCATGTTATGGTTGCCGGCATTGCCCGCGGAGCATTGTCATGCCTTCACCAGCCGACCGCCTGACAGACCTCGGCGACATTCGCGCCGAATTGCGCGCCCACATTCTTGCCGACGAAACGGAGACGGTTGCCCGACTTGCGGTGTCGACCGGCCTTTCCGAGGACAAGCGCCGCGCGATATCCGCAAAGGCGGTGCGGTTGGTCGAAAGGGTACGGAAGTCGGCCGATCCGCAGCTCATGGAAATCTTCCTTTCCGAGTACGGGCTGTCGACGACCGAGGGCGTGGCGCTCATGTGCCTGGCGGAGGCGCTGCTGCGCGTGCCCGACGCGGAAACGATGGACGATCTGATCCGCGACAAGATCGCGCCACACGACTGGTCGGCGCATTCGGGCGAATCGACCTCGATCTTCGTCAACGCCTCGACTTGGGCCCTGATGCTGACCGGCCGCGTGCTCGAGGAAGGCGAGGGGACGATCGAGCGGACGCTGCGCAACATGGTCCGCCGGCTCGGCGAGCCGGTGATCCGCAGGGCCGTCGCCGCGGCCATGCGCGAGATGGGCGAGCAGTTCGTGCTCGGGCGCAATATCGCCGAGGCGGTGAAGCGCGGCCGACCCCTCGTCGTCAAGGGCTACAGCTATTCCTACGACATGCTCGGCGAAGCGGCGCGTACGGAAGCAGACGCGCTGCGTTACCACAAGGCCTACGCCGACGCGATCGCTTCGCTGAAAGCGCCCGCGACGAGCGACGACATCCGCCGCAATCCCGGCATTTCGGTAAAACTGTCGGCCATCCACCCGCGCTACGAGGCGACGCAAAAGGAGAAGATGCTGCCGGTCATAGCGGCGCGGCTGCTGTCGCTAGCGGAGGCGGCGAAGGATGCCCGCATGGGCCTCAATATCGACGCGGAGGAAGCCGACAGGCTGGACCTCTCGCTCGACGTTATCGAGGAGGTGCTGGCAAGCCCGTCGCTTGCCGGCTGGGACGGCTTCGGCGTCGTCGTGCAGGCATATGGGCGGCGCGCGCCTTTCGTGCTCGATTGGCTCCATGCTCTCGCGGAACGGCTCGACCGCCGGATCATGGTGCGGCTGGTCAAAGGTGCCTATTGGGACACGGAGATCAAGCGCGCCCAGGCGATGGGCCTTGCCGGCTATCCGGTGTTCACGCGCAAGGCGAATACCGATGTTTCCTATCTCGCCTGCGCCCGCAAGCTCCTTGCCATGACGGACCGCATCTATCCGCAATTCGCCACGCACAACGCGCATACGGTGGCGGCGGTGCTGGAGCTTGCGGGCGAAGACCGCCACCGCTTCGAGTTCCAGCGCCTGCACGGCATGGGCGAGGCCCTGCACGAGGCCGTGCGCAAGGCGGAAGGCACGCGCTGCCGCATCTATGCGCCGGTCGGGGCGCATGAGGACCTGCTTGCCTATCTGGTGCGACGTCTTCTGGAGAATGGCGCCAATTCCTCCTTTGTGCACCAGATCGTGGACGAGGATGTCAGTCCCGTGGAGATCGCTCGCGATCCCCTTGCCGTCGTCGAGACGCAGGGATCGGCCGTCAATCCCGCCATTCCCGCCCCCGATGCGATCTTCGAGCCGGTTCGCGGCAATTCGTCGGGCTGGGACATCACCGATCCGGTTACGATGACTGCGATCTACAAGGCGCGCAAGAAGTTCGCCGCGCCACATCACTGGCGCGCCGAGCCGATGACGCGTGCGAGGGGGAAGGGGTCGGCGATGCCGGTGCAGAACCCGGCCGATCCATCCGAGAAAGTCGGCGAGGTCGTCAATGCGGATGCTTCATTGGCGCGCGAGGCCATCGGTCTTGCGCTCGCCGCGCAACCTGGATGGGCCGCCCGTCCCGTGGCGGAGCGTGCAACGATCCTGCTCCGTATCGCCGATCTCTACGAGGCCAATGCGGTCGAGTTCTTCGCGCTTGCAGCGCGGGAGGCTGGCAAGACGCTGGCCGACGGCGTCGCGGAAGTGCGCGAGGCCGTCGATTTCCTGCGCTACTATGCCGGCCAGGCGGAGCAGGCGGAAGCCGGAACGGCCGCGCGCGGCGTCATCGCCTGCATCTCGCCGTGGAATTTCCCGCTGGCGATCTTCACCGGACAGATCGCGGCGGCGCTTGTCACCGGCAATGCGGTCATCGCCAAGCCAGCCGAGCAGACGCCGCTGATCGCCGCGCGCGCGGTCGAACTGATGCGGCAGGCCGGCGTGCCGGAGGACGTCATCCAGCTTCTGCCCGGCGACGGCCCCTCGGTTGGCGCCCCGCTCGTGGCCGATCCGCGTATCGCCGGCGTCTGCTTCACCGGTTCGACGGAGGTGGCGAAGGGCATCGAGAGACAGCTT
>JBQCFA010000250.1:0-8045 GCA_051959695.1 Rhizobiaceae bacterium | reverse complement strand
CATGTAGTGAAAGGGCGGAAGCGCCTCATTGGTGGCCGCAAGGGCGACGCAATGGTCCGAATGGGTATGGACGATCGCCTGCGCCTCTTCATAAGTGCGATAGATGTCGGCATGCATCGACCACTCGCTCGACGGGCGCCGTTCACCGTCGTAGCTGCCGTCGAAGCGCGCATGCACGAAGGAGGCCGGCGTTATCGTCCGCGCCGAAGCGCCGGCGGGCGAGATGAGCATGCCTTGGCCGTCGCGTACGCTGATGTTGCCGGCGGCGAGGAAGATGAGACCTTCTTCGTCGAGCCTGCGGTAGACGCCTTCGAGTTCACGGCGGACAGCATCTTCATCCTGGATCATATCTCCCCCGCCTCCATGGCCCGAAGCCTGTCTTCAAAAATATCGTCGGGGCCGAGCTTGCCCGATTTCAGGCAGAGGCCGAAGGGGCGGCCGATATCGCTCTCGGCAATGGGAATGCTGCCGCGCTTCTGCGGACCGACGGCCAGCCGGCGGATCCCCAGCGCATTCACCACGGCTCCCGACGTTTCGCCCCCGGCCACGACCAGCCTTCCGAGGCCCCGTTCCACCAGGCCCACGGCGACGTGCGCGAGAACCGTTTCGGCGAGGTCCGCCGCCGCACGCCGGCCGATCCGCTGCTGCAATTCGTTGACGGCGCCCACCTCCGCCGAGGTGGCGATGGCGAACTCACCCTCGCCCATGTGACGCTCGGTCCAGGCAAGCGCCTGCGCCGCCGGGTCGCCTCCGGAAAGCGACTGGCGCAGGTCGATCCACAGCACAGGCTTGCCGGATTTCTGGAATTCCTGCAGTTGCAGGATGGTTTGCTCCGCGCAACTGCCGGCCAGCACCGCGCCCGGCCCGCGCAGAGGCCCGAGCCGCGCCGGCGAAGGCTGCCCGTGGAGAAGGCCGCGGCGCCGCCATATTGCGGGGAAACAGGCCGCGATGGTCGAATTGCCGGTCATAAGCGGCCAATCGGCGGTGAATTCCGCGATCGCATCGAGGTCGGCGTCACAGATGGCGTCGGCGATGATGTAGGGCCAGCCGGAGGCGACCAGTTCCTCGACGGCCTGCGCCATGGCGACTTTCCCGGACGATACCGCCTTCCAGGGAAGCACGCCGACTCCGTAGCGGGTCTGCGGTTGCAGCACCTTCACCAGGTTGGCCTCGGTCATGGGCGTCAGCGGGTCATGCCGCTTGGGTGATTCGGAGATCAGGTCGCGCCCGACGAAGAGGTGGCCATTATAGACCGTCCGTTCCTTCTCCGGGAAAGTGGGACAGAAAATGACCCGGTCGGCGCCGACGATTTCGGTCAGCACGTCGGCGCAGCACCCGATATTGCCCTCGGGCGTGCAATCGAAGGTGGCGCAGTATTTGAGGAACATCTGACGCGGGCTGCGCCGCCGCAGCCACCTCGCGGCCAGCGCCGTGCCTTCCGTGGCCTCCGCCGCCGGCGCGACGCGGGATTTCAGCGCAACGACAGCCGCCATCGCATCGAATTCCGGCTCGTCCTCCTGAATGCCGATCCTGAACTCCGTGCGGACACCGCCGGCGACGAGAAGGCTGGCGATCTCGACGCCCCCCGTCAGATCGTCGGCGATCGCTCCAAAGACGAGATTCTGCACAGCAAGGACGCTCCCATGGAATTATAGAAAGCGCTTACACGATTTTCCAAGCCGGTAGCAATGCAGACATTACAATGAACGGAGACTTTTGGGTAAGCGCTTTCAAAATCAAGGGACAGTCGGCTACCACTCGGCGTAGGTGCCGTCGCCATGGGTCCAGTTTGCGTCGGGCAGATGCCAGTCGCCGGCGGCGTCCCGCACGCGTGCGGCGGCGATTTCGATTCCCAGCCCCGGCCCGGCCAGCGGCCGGAAAGCGCCATCGATCGTGGTCAGCGGCGTGGCATCGGTCAGATAATCATGCATCTCGGCCTTGGGCAGGCCCGAATAGCCCTGGTGGTAATGCAGGCCGAGACTTTGCTCCTGGATCACGACATTCGGCGCGCAGAAGCCAATTTGCAGCGAGGAAGCAAGCGAGATCGGGCCGTTCGGGCAATGCGGCGCGACCGATACGTCGTAGATCTCGGCCAGCCGCGCGATCTTCTCCAGTTCGAAAAGCCCGGTGATCGAGACATCCGGCTGCACGATGTCGACCGCGCCGGTATCGAGGATGCGCTTGAAGTCCCAGCGCGAAACCAGCCGTTCCCCGGTGGCGATCGGGATCGACCCGGCGGCGCGGGCGAGCATCTTCAGGCTCTCCTCGTGTTCCGGCAGCGTCGCCTCCTCGACCCACATGGGACGGAACGGCTGCAGTTCGGCGAGCAGGGGCTTAAGCGCCTGTCTCGGCACGCGGCCGTGGAAATCGAGCGCGATGTCGAGTGTCCTGCCGAAGGCGTCGCGCAACGCGCCGACCCTCTCTACGGCCGCGTCGATGATGGCGCTGCCACCAAGCGGCGACAGCGCCGGCGTGGCGTTCATCTTGACCGCGGAAAAGCCTTGGGTCATGCGCTGGCGCGCATGTTCGACCACGTCGGCCGGATTGTCGCCGCCGATCCAGGCATAGGCGCGGATATGGTCGCGGACGCGGCCGCCGAGGAATTCGTGCACGGAAAGGCCGTGCCGCTTGCCCTTGATGTCCCAAAGCGCTTGCTCGATCGCGGAGGCCGCGGTGCCAAGTACCGGACCGCCGCGGAAGAAGGCGCCGCGCCGCAGCCGCTGGGCGATGTCCTCGATGCGGCCCGCATCGACGCCCTGGAGGTTGGCGGCCATGTCCCCGATGGCCCCGACGACCGCGCGGACGCGCTTCGGGATGATCGCCTCGCCCCAGCCGGCGATGCCGTCGCTTGTCGTGACGCGCACGAAAATCCAGCGCGGCGGAACCCGGAAAGTGGTGATGTCGGCGATCGTGTTCATGTCTGCATGTCCGGTAGCGGGATCAGGCGAGCGTCCAGCCGGTGTCGTGGTCGAAGAGATGAAGGTGCTGTGCAGCCCCCGAGAAGGTAACGGTTTCCTGGACCTTCAAAGGGTGGTCGCGCGAGACCCGCGCCGTCAGCGAGCCGGCCTCCGTGCTGAAATGGACATATTGCTCCGAACCCAGCATCTCCACGACGTCGACAACGCCGGAGACCCGCCAGTCGGCACCCGCTGCTTCGCCGAGCGCCAGCCGTTCCGGCCTTATGCCGATCGACACATTGCGCGCGCCGGACCGTGCAACCAAGGCGGCCTGCGCCTCACTGAGGCGAAGGCGCATCCCCGGCGCCGAGAGCGTCGCCGAACCGCCTTCGTCCGAGACCTTCGCGTCGATGAAGCCCATCGCCGGCGTGCCTATGAAGGAGGCGACGAAGCGGTTGGCCGGCGCGTCGTAGAGTTCATCCGGCGTGCCGACCTGCTGGATGCGGCCTTCATGCATGACGACGATGCGGTCGCCCATGGTCATCGCCTCGATCTGGTCATGGGTGACGTAGACGGCAGTGGCGGTCACCGCGCGATGGACACGCAAAATCTCGGCGCGCATCTGCACGCGCAGATGCGCATCGAGGTTGGAGAGCGGCTCGTCGAGAAGGAACACGGCCGGCTCGCGCACGATGGCGCGGCCGAGCGCGACGCGCTGGCGCTGGCCGCCGGAAAGCTGGCGCGGCCGGCGCTTCAGGTACGCGGCCATGTTCAGCATCTCGGCGGCGCCGCGCACGCGCCTGTCGATCTCGTCGGCCGAAACCTTTCGCCGCCTGAGCCCGAAGGCCATGTTCTCGTAGACCGACATATGCGGATAGAGGCCGTAGTTCTGGAAGACCATGGCGATGTCGCGGTCGGCGACGTCGACATCGTTGACGCGGCGGTCGTCGAAATAGAGATCTCCGGCCGAGATGTGCTCGAGCCCGGCGATGATCCTGAGCAGCGTCGTCTTACCCGAGCCGGACGGGCCGACGAGCACGACGAATTCGTGGTCGGCGATTTCCAGGTCGCAGTCGAAGAGCACCTGCGTCTCGCCGTAGAATTTCGCGGCGTTCTTGAGCGTTATGCGCGCCATCAAATCCGTCCGTTTCCGTTGCCGAAAGCGATCTCGAAGGGGTCCGGGCGGCGGCTGATATGCCGCCCGCCATCGACCGGCAGGATCGCCCCGGTGATGAAGGAGGCCTCGTCAGAGGCCAGGAAGGCGACGGCCGCGGCGACCTCGTCGGCCGAGCCGCGCCGGTCGATCAGTGCGGCGCTGGGCGGCAGCCGGCTGTTGCCACTGTCGGATAGCGTCGTTTCGAATGCATCCGTGGCGATCACGCCGGGCGTGACGGCGTTGACGCGAACGCCCTTGGCAGACAGCTCGACGGCCAGCGCGAGTGTCAGGCTGGCGACGGCGCCCTTGCTCGCCGCGTAGGCCGCGTAGGTCGGCACCGGCATGCCGGCCTGGATGGAGCCGATATTGACGATGGCGCCGGAGCCGGCATCGACCATGGCGCGGGCGGCGGCACGGCAGAGCGCGGCGCTTGCGAAGACATTGGTCGCGAAGATGCCTTCCCACTCCGTCGGGTCCGCATCGAGGAAGGGCCGGCGCGAACCATTGGCAGCGGCGTTGTTGACGAGGATGTCGATGCGGCCCCAGCGGCGCAGGAGGTCGGGCACAAGTGCGTCGCAGGCGGTCCTGTCGGCGAGGTCGGCCACCAGGCCGGCGACCTCAAGGCCGGCGCCTGCCAGATCCCCCACGGCCCGACCCAGCCTTTCGCCGTCAATGTCGCTCATCAGCACGCGTGCTCCGTCGGCGGCGAGGCGGCGGGCGATCGCTTTGCCGATGCCGCCGGCCGCTCCCGTGACCAGCGCGGTTCGCCCGGCGAGCGGGAGGCGGGTTTTACCGCGTTCGGCTTCAGGCACCGGCGACCGCCCCCGATGTCAGGCCGCGCACCATCGACCGCTGCACCGCGAAGAAGGCGATCATCAGCGGCAGGGTGGTCACGGTAGCCGCGGCCATCATGCCGCCCCAGTCGGTCTTGAACTGGCCGGTGAAGGTCAGCACCAGCGCTGCCGGCAGCGTCTGTTTCTCCATCGTGGTCATGAAGGTCAGTGGATAGATGAGGTTATTCCAGGCCTCCATGAAGACGAAGGTCGCCGTCGTCAGGATTCCGGGCATGATCAGCGGCGTGACCACGCGCAGCAGGATCTGCCAGCGCGGATAGCCGTCGACGCGCGCTGCCTCCTCGACCTCGATGGGCACGGCGTCGATGAAGCTCTTCATCATCCAGACCGCGAAGGGAAGGCCGAACGTCGTGAAGCCGACGACCAGCCCCGCCACGCTGTCGAGCAGGTGCAGGCCGAGAAGCAACAGGTAGAGCGGCGCCAGCATGACCACCAGCGGCAGCATGCGAAAGACGAGAACTGCATAGCTGACCGTGCCGCGCAGCCGAAATCGCGCCCGCGACAGCGCATAGGCGGCGGGCGTTGCGATGACGACCGCGATGATCGCGGTCACCAGGCAACTGACGATGCTGTTGAAAAAGAAAGAAAAGAACGGCAGCGACTGGCCGCCGAGGCCGACATAGTTGTCGATCGTCGGATGAACCGGCACCAGCGTCGGGTCGATGCGCGTCGCCTCCAACTCCGTCTTGAACGACGTCGCCAGCATCCAGTAGACCGGCGCCAGGCTCCAGAAGAGCCCGAAGGCTATGGCCAGGTACTGGACCGCCCTGCCCCACCCGAAGCGCCGCGGCGTGCTCTCCGTCGGACGACCGCTCATGCGTTCACCTTCAGCGCCCGCAGATAGACCAGCGCGAACAGGAGCAGCAGCACCAGCCATACCACCCCGATCGCCGAGGCGTAGCCGAAGTCGAAGTTCTCGAAGGCGAGCCGGTAGACATAGACCACCAGCGTGGTCGTCGAGTATCCGGGGCCGCCCTGGGTCATCGCCCAGATCTTGGCGAAATCATTGAAGTTGGAGATGATCATCAGGAGCGCCGAGATGAACAGCGCGCCGCGAAGGAACGGCAGCTTGATGTGATAGACCATGCTCCAGGTGCCGGCCTTGTCGATGCGGGCGGATTCGATGACTTCGTTGGGGATCGAGGCCAACGCCGCGCTGAGCAGAAGGAAAAAGAACGGCGTCATCGCCCAGACATTGGCGACCATGATCGACGGCAGGGCGAGCGCGGCGTTGTTCAGCCAGAGCACAGGCCTGTCGATCAGGTGCAGATCGAGAAGCACGGCGTTTATGACCCCGCCGTTCTGCAGGTACATGTAACGGAAAAGGAAGGCGACGACGACGAACGGCACCGCCCACGGCGTCAGCAGCAGCGCGCGGGCCGTGCGGAAGCGCCAGCCGGTAAGGCTCTCGGTCAGGAGGGCGAGCGCGAGGCCGAGCAGCGAGGCGACGATGACGCTGCCGAACGTGTAGATCGCCGTGTTTCCGAGCGAATGCCAGAAGACGGGATCGGCGAAGAGGTGCGAATAGTTGGCGCCGCCGATGAACTTCGCAGGCGTCATGTCGAGCAGATTATATTTCTTCGTCGACAGGACGAGCGTGTAGACGACCGGATAGCCGATGACGACTGCAAGGACCGCTACCGTCGGCAGCACCATCCAGTCGAACCACGGCACCCGCTCGGCGTTGCGCCTTGCGGGTGCGTTCGCCGAAATCGATCCGGCCGCCGCCATTACTGCTCGAGGTTCTTCTGGATTGACTGCGCGATCTCGTCGATCGGCGTGTCGCTGGTGACCGCCTGCTGGACGCCGGCCATGATGGCTGTCGCGCCGGCGGCGAAGTTCGGTCCATAGGGCGGCGTCGTCACGGTAGGCATGATCTTGTCGCCGAACGTCTTGAAGATCGGCGTACCGAGCTTCTTCGCCAGCGCCTCGTTTGGCGCCTTTTGCAACGGCGTCAGCGAGGATTCATAGCTCAGTGTATAGTTCTCGATCGCGTAGGGCGATGTCGAAAGATACTGGATGAACTTCCACGCCGCCTTCTTGTGCTTGCCGTCGGCGAACATCACGAGCTGGTGGCCGCCTTCGAAGGAATAGGACTTGCCCGACACGCCGGTAGGCTGCGTCGTCACGCCGTAATGCTTGTAGAACTCGTCATCCTTCATCTTGTTGACGCTCTGGATGACGCCCTGGAGCAGCACCTGGTCCCAATGGAAGGCGACCTTGTCCTGCGCGATCAGCGGGCGGAACTCGCCGATCTTGCGGCCCGGATCGATGTAGCCCTTCTTGGCCAGCTCCCGCATCCACGTAAGGTAAGCCTTCATCGCGTCCGACTCGGCGCCCTTGTTGGCGACATCGAGCGGATTGGCGCCGAAGGTGGCCATCCACGGCCAATTGGACTGAAGCGAGAAGGCGCGGTTGGTGGTGTCGAGACCGAGCGGGATGACATCGGGCTGGCTCTTCTTGATCGCCGCCATGTCCTTCATCAACTCGTCGATTGTCTTCGGCGGGTTCTCGGCGTCGAGGCCGGCTTTCTGCATGATAGCCTTGTCGTACCAGAAGCCGGCAGGCGCCTGCGTCCACGGAAAGGCGATGAGCTTGCCGTTGACCTGGAATCCCTGGAGTGCCGCCGGCTGGATCGCGCCCTTCATGGCGGCGTCCAAGGAGGCGCCGCGCGGCTCCAGCTTGCCGGTCTGCGCCAGCAGGAACGTGTCGTTGCCGGCGATCTCCGCCACGTCCGGCGGATTGCCGGAACGGACGCGCAGCACCAGCTGGCGGGCGATCTCGGAGAAGGAAACCGCCTCGCTCTTGATCTCAATGTCAGGATTGTCCTTCTCGAACTGGGCGATCACCGCCTCGATGCCGGGCCGCGTGGCGCCCTCGGCCGCGGCCCAGTTGGCGAAGGTAAGCGTCACCTTTTCGGCCGCGCTCGACGGCGCGGCCATCAGCGCGGCGGCCATTGCGGTCGAAGCGATCAACGCGAAATGGCGCGCGGAAATGCGGGTATTTGACATGGAACCTCCCTGGTGGCGATCTCGACCGGCAACCGGTCGGGCTTGGCACGCATGCCCTCCCGGGCAAGCGCCGCATATCACGTCGTAGCAGTATCTGATATTCCAGATACTGTCTAGGCAAGCCACC
>JBQCFA010000249.1:0-7014 GCA_051959695.1 Rhizobiaceae bacterium | reverse complement strand
CATCATAGAGTTGATATCGATACAGCGACTGCACGTTGGCGTCGAATTCAAGTTCCCCGCCAGCGATCGACTCTTTGGGGATGTACGAGTAGTCGATTGAAGGCAGCACCCAAGGCTGTTTTGCGTCGTAGCTTCCGGGGTTTTCGCCACCGCCCGGCAGGAAAGACAGAGCCTGTTCCTGGACCTTAAACTTCATGATCCGGGCGTCGAAATAGTTCCGGTCGCTCAGTCCGGTCAGATAGACCTCGTTGCGCTGGACGTAGTTGCTGTAGTCCTTGACGCTGTAGATTCGGGAAAAGTCCTTGTCAGTCTGGGCAAGGATGTTCCAGCCGAACGTCCAGCGTGGATTGATTGAGAATTTGCCTTTCGTTCCGATCATGCCGCGCCAGCGGTTAAGATCGGTCGATGAGGGTCCGCTGTCGACCGTGAAGCCCGACTTGTTCTTTAGCGCCAGCGGGTCATTCTGATGTATGCCGGCGACGGTGATGCTGTAGGAGCCGTTGTTGAAACGCTGGCGGAATTCCGCTTCTCCCATGAAGCCCTGAAGCGAGTAGTAGGTCGGGTTCAATGTGAGGTCGTAGGTCGGCGTCAGCGCGACGTAGAAGGGTTGCGTATAGCCGAACCCCAGTTTGTCGTTGTAGGAGAAGCCGGGCATCAAAAGCCCCGTCTTCCGCTTCACGGTGGGATCCGGGATCTCCAGATGCGGGAAATAGGCGATCGGCAGGCCGAAGAGCTCGAACCTTGAGTGGAGGAAACGGATGGTCTTCGACTGCCCGTTCCAGACGATCGTCCTCGCCTTGATGCGCCATACCGGAGGCCTGTCCGGCTTGTCCTCGCAGGGAGCGCAAGCCGTATAGACGCCTCGATTGAAGATCGTCACCGCGCCGCCGGCGCGTTCGGCGCTGTCGGCTCCCATGTAGGTCTTGTCAGGTGTCTCGACGCGAAGCGCGTTGACGAAGCCGTCACGGAAATCGTCCGTGACGTCCATCTCGTCGGCGAAGATGTGATTCTTCTTGCTGTCGACGATCTCGACATGGCCGTTTGCCAACACCCGCCGCGTCGTCCTGTTGTAGGTGACTCGCTGGGCGACGAGATGGTTGCCGCCATATTCGATCTGGACGTTGCCGGCGGCGATGACCGTGTTCTTGTCGCGGTCGAAGATAAGGTTGTCCGCCTCCAACAGCATCTGCTTGTCGT
Source organism: Rhizobiaceae bacterium (assembly GCA_051959695.1). Classification (GTDB taxonomy): domain Bacteria; phylum Pseudomonadota; class Alphaproteobacteria; order Rhizobiales; family Rhizobiaceae; genus Mesorhizobium_L. The sequence goes on along the minus strand of JBQCFA010000249.1, from coordinate 5,817 downwards.
GCGGGATGGCGGCGCTGGTTCCCAGCATCTGGGCGCGCGTCGAAGCGGCCGGCAGCAGGGCCGCGGCAAAGACGCAAGCCACCGCCGTCGCGCCGACGAGGCGCGCCAGCCGATCCGGCCTGCCTTTCACCGCTTTCCCCATCAACCGTCTTCCTTGTGCAGCAGGAAGGTTATCCCGAAGAACATCGCCACGACCACCGGGAACCAGGCTGCTGCCACCGGCGGCACAATTCCTGCGCTTCCGAAGGCTTTGACCAGTACCGAAACGACATAAAGCAGAAACCCGGCGAGGATTCCACCGAGAATCATCGGCCCCGACTGGCCCATTCGCACAAAGCGCATCGAAACGGTAGCCGCAATAAGCGTCATCGCCACCAGCAGCCAGGGCAGGGCGATCAGCGAGTGATATTGCATGGCGAACCCGCCCGCTCTCAGCCCGAAGGAATGTGCGGCCCTGATCTTCCGCCCCAGTTCATAGAAGGGAATCGTCTCCGGTTCGGCCAGCGTTTCCTCAATGAATTCGGGGGTCAATCCCGATTTGACGGTGGTGGAGTCCTTTCGCACAATCTCCTTGCTCGGACGGTATTCGGTGACCCCGTCGAGCTTCCATCGACCTTTCTCGAGCGTTGCCGTCCTGGCGTCGATGCGTTCGCTGATCGTGCCGTCGCCGTCGAGCCGGAGAAAGGTCGCGTCGCTGAGAAGCTGGCCGCGATTGGCCGTCCTGGCCGCGCCGATAACCGTCGTGCCCTCGTCGGTCTCCTGCCTCAGCCAGGGAATCGTATCGTCGTCCGAAGCGGATGGGTCGACGCCCTGTAGCGTCGCCTCGATCACCTCGGCTTCGGAAAGGGCCGTTGCCGCCAGCGGATTGAAGACGGCGACCGTGAGCGCCCCGATCAGCAGGCTGGCGAGACAGAGAGGCGCGAGGAACTGCCATGCGGACACGCCCGCCGAGCGCGCGATGACGAGTTCGTGCTTGCGATTGAGGGCGATGAGAGTCGCCATGGCCGAAAACAGCACGATGAACGGAATCGCCGTTTGTATGATCAGGGGCACCCTCAGCGCCGAGATCAGCATGGCGAGGCCGATCGAGTAGTTTGGCAGTGTGGAGGCGCGGCGCGAGAACTCGGTGAAATCCGCCAGGTAGGAAATGACGAGGACGCCGGCGAAGAATTGCAGCGTGATGACGACATAGCGCCGGAAAAAATAGCGGAAGAGAGTGCCGCCGATCATCCTTCGCCTCCGGCATCACCACGGCCACCTGCCGGAACGAAGGGAGATGCGAAACGCTGGGCCCTGTCGAGAAGCATGCCGTTGCGATCGAACCATGCCTGGGCGATCCGCGGTGATTTGTGCAGGAGCACCAGTGCCCCGAAACAAACGATGCCGGTCAGCGGAACGGCGTAGGAGAGAAGGGCATAGACGCCGCTCTTGCCGGAGTTGTTGACCATGAAGAATCCGGCGCCACGGAAGGCGAGCGCGATGAGAACGGCCAGGCCCAGGCTCCACAGGCGCTCGTCCCTGTTGGAGCGGGCGGTGCCGCCGAAATAAACGGCGATCAGGCCGAAAAGCACCGGGTAGAGCCAGTCGGAGAAGCGCCGGTGGATTTCGCTGCGGAACAGGGCTGGAGAGTGCTTGGCCACCGGATCGTCGGGATCCGGCGAGAAAAGGTAGGCCGTGCTCCGCTCTTTGGGAAAATAGCGTGTCTTTCGGTCGCCGGAATCGAAATTGGCGAAGTCGAGCGCGTAGGACGTAAACGAAATCGTTGAAACCGCGCCGCTGGCCTTGGTCTTCCTCTGGATCTCGCCTTGCTGCATGACGAGGAAGTTGTCGTCGTCGAAGGTGCGGATGGTGCCGCGCTTGGCATAGTAGATAAGCTGCGTCTGCGGATCGCGCAGATCGACGATGAAGATGCCGCCGAAATCGCCGCCCGGCAACTGCTCGTCGATCTGGATGTAGAGGTTCCTCGAAACGCGCTTGAATGTGCCCGACTGCACGGCGAAGCTCATGAGGTCGGCGCTGGCCGCGCTTATGATCTCCCGCAATTGCCGGTTGGACCAAGGTTCCACGAAAAGCGACGAGCCGAGGCTGATAAGCGTCATCGCCACGGCGATAAGCATGACCGGCCGAGCGACCAGCATGTTCGAGCCGCCGGAGGATTCGATCACGGCAAGCTCCGAATCGACATTCATCGCATTGAGGTTCTGCGAGGCGCCGATCAGGAGCGCGAACGGCATCACCAGCGTCATCATCGCCGGGATGAGGAAGACCGCGAGCTTCAGGAAGACGAAGAGCGATTCACCCGATTCGGTGAGGACGTTGACCCGCAGCAGAACCTGCGTCGTCAGCACGATGGCGGTAGTGGCGATCAATGTGATCAGCGAGAGCGCCAGGACGCGACGGAATATGTAGCGCTCGATCAGCTTCATTACGGTTCAACTTACCCTACCGTCCGGCTTTAAGCGACAGCCCGCGCCCTTGCGCCGCGACGGCGATACGCGACCGCCATTCCCGTCCCGAGTCGCCATGGAACGGGAGATTGGCTAAAAATAGGCGAAAAAGCAGAGTTAATCCTTTCATAATGACGGCGTCGTGCCAAATTTCGCGCCGTACATCAATTCATTGAAGCCGTGCTCGAGGCGTGCGGCCCCGCGGAGGCCGCGCATGCCGCTTCCCCTCCCGCCGATCCGATGCCGCCGGCTATGGGACCGTCAGACGAGGGCGCCGGCCATTTGCGCGGCATCGTTCAAAACACTTGCGTTTGCAACCGAAACCCCCAAGATCGCGGCCGCCCGCCAACAATCTCTCCGAGCGATATTCCATGCCCCGCACGATCGACATCTCATTCTCCCGCACGTCCAGGGCGATTTCGGGCGCCGGCTCTATGCTGGCGGTTCTGCTCGTCGGAGAGAGCGGTGGCTTGGGCGAGGCCGCCGCCGTGATCGATCCGGCCGGTCGGATCGCCCGCGCGATCGAGGTCGCCGGCTTCAGGGGCAAGGCCATGGCGACGCTGGACATCATCGCTCCGGCCGAATCGCCCGCTGACCGTATTCTCCTTGTCGGCGTCGGCGATCCCAAATCGATGACCGAGCATGACTGGGCGCGGCTCGGCGGGCAGATTTGCGGCAAATTAGAAAAGTCGACGAAGGTGACCGTCCACCTGTCGCTTCCCGGTGTGGAAATCGGCGGCGCCGAGGCGGCGGAAGTCGCGATGGGCATGCTGCTGCGGGCCTATCGTTTCGATCGCTACAAGACCAGGGCCGACGATGGCGAAAGCAGCCCGGACAAGGGAGCGGTCAAGGTCGTCATCGTCACCCCCGCGGCGGCGGCGGCGAAGAAGGCGTTCGAAGGGGTGGAGGCCGTCGTCGGCGGTGTCACGCTCGCGCGCGACCTTATCAACGAGCCGGCCAATATCCTCGGCACACTGGAGTTCGCCGCGAAGGCGAAGGAACTTTCCCGCCTCGGCGTGAAGGTCGAAATCCTGACCGAGAAGGAAATGAAGAAGCTCGGCATGGGCGCGCTGCTCGGCGTCGCGCAGGGTTCGGCGCGGCCGCCTCGCCTGGCGGTGATGCAGTGGAACGGCGGCAAGCCGAAGGACAAGCCGCTCGCCTTCATCGGCAAGGGTGTGGTCTTCGACACCGGCGGCATCTCGATCAAGCCGGCGGGCGGCATGGAGGACATGAAGGGCGACATGGGCGGGGCGGCCGCCGTCACCGGCCTCATGCACGTGCTCGCCTCGCGCAAGGCCAAGGCCAACGTCGTCGGCATCATCGGCCTCGTCGAGAACATGCCGGGCAGCCAGGCACAACGGCCGGGCGACATCGTCACCTCCATGTCGGGACAGACGATCGAGGTGCTGAACACGGACGCGGAAGGGCGGCTCGTGCTCGCCGACGCGCTCTGGTATTGCAACGATCGCTTCCAGCCGCAATTCATGATCAATCTGGCGACGCTGACCGGCGCGATCATGGTGGCGCTCGGCCACGATCACGCCGGCCTGTTCTCCAACAATGACGAACTGGCGGAACGGCTCGCCAGCGCAGGCAAGGCGACGGCCGAAAAGGTCTGGCGGATGCCGCTCGGTCCCGAATACGACAAGCTGATCGATTCCAAGAACGCCGACATGAAGAACATAGGCGGACGCCCCGGTGGCGCCATCATCGCCGCCCAGTTTCTCCAGCGTTTCGTCAAGGATACGCCCTGGGCGCATCTCGACATCGCGGGGACGGCCATCGGTTCGCCGACGACCGAGATCAATCGCTCCTGGGCCTCCGGATTCGGCGTCAGGTTGCTCGATCGCCTGGTGCGCGACCATTACGAGGGCTAGGCCCCGTGGCCGAGATCCTGTTCTACCACCTGACTGAATCGACCTTGGAGAAGGCGCTGCCGACATTGCTCGAGAAGAGCGTCGGTCGCGGCTGGCACGCCGTCGTCCAGGCCGGTAGCGAGGAACGGCGCGACGCGCTCGACCAGCATCTGTGGCTTTATCACGACAGGTCCTTCCTGCCGCACGGTACCGACCATGAGCCGCATCCGGAAGAGCAGCCGGTGCTGCTGACGACAGGACAATCCAATCCGAATGGGGCGCGGATAAGGTTCCTGGTCGATGGCGCGACGCCGCCTCCACTCGATGCTTACGAACGGGCGGTCTTTCTCTTCGACGGTAACGACGAAGGGCAGCTCGAGGCGGCACGCGGCCATTGGAAGACGCTGAAGGGCGGCGGCCACGACGTCACCTACTGGCAGCAGACGCCCGAAGGAAGATGGGAGCGCAAGGCGTAGGACGCTGGCATTCTCCGTACTCTGAAAAATTGCTCGAAGATTACAGTGCCCCGCAAGCGGGCGAGGGGGCGTCGACGCTGCGACCAGCCTATCTCTGCCCGTCGTCAATGGAGCGGGTCCTGGCAGGGGATGACGGGCGAACGCAGCCGAGAGGTCAGCTTACGCCGGGCGCATCGCATCCGGTTCCGGCATCGGCGCCTCCTCGGGAAGATCCTTCGTCGCGATGAAGCTGTAGAACATCGGCACGACGAAAAGCGTGAAGCAGGTGCCGATCAGGATGCCGGTGAAGATCACGAGGCCCATCGAGTAGCGCGACGCGGCGCCGGCGCCCTGTGCGATGATCAGCGGCACGACGCCGAGCGACATCGCCGCGGTCGTCATCAGGATCGGACGAAGGCGGACCTTGGCCGACGCGACGATGGCTTCGTTGCGCGACAGTCCATGTTCGCGCCGCTGCTGGTTGGCGAATTCAACGAGCAGGATGCCGTGCTTCGTAATGAGGCCGATCAATGTGATGAGACCGACTTCGGTGTAGATGTTCAGCGTCCCGAGGCCGAGATTGAGCGGCAGCATGGCGCCAAAGATCGAAAGCGGCACGGCCATCATGATGATGAACGGATCGCGGAAGCTCTCGAACTGCGCGGCCAGCACAAGGTAGATGACGACGATGGCGAGCGCGAAGGCGATCAGGATGGTATTGCCGGTCTCGAGTTCGACACGCGACTGGCCAGAATAGTCGATGAAGAAGCCGTCGGGCAGCATCGGACGCGCGATGTTCACGATCTGCTGCAACCCGTCCCCGGTGGTCACGCCCGGAAGCGGCAGGGCGGAAATCGTGGTCGAGTTCAGCTGGTTGAATTGCTCGATCGCCGCTGGCGAGGCATTGGTGGAGATGTGCACGACGGCTGAAAGCGGCACCATCTTTCCGGTCATGCTGCGCACGTAGTAGCGGCCGAGATCGTTCGGATCGCCGCGGAAGGTCTGGGGCACCTGGGGGACGATGTCGTAGCTGCGCGAATCGCGGTCGAACTGCGCTAC
>JBQCFA010000248.1:0-7881 GCA_051959695.1 Rhizobiaceae bacterium | reverse complement strand
AGCCGCTCATGCCGTAGGGATGGCCGACCGCGATCGAGCCGCCGTCGACGTTGAGCTTTTCCGGGTCGATGCCGAGCCGGTCGCGGCAGTAGATCACCTGCACGGCGAAAGCCTCGTTCAGTTCCCAGAGCCCGATATCGTCGACCTTCAGCCCGTGCCGCTCGAGCAGGCGGGGCACGGCGAAGACCGGGCCGATGCCCATCTCGTCGGGCTCGCAGCCGGCGACGTTGAAGCCGCGCAATATGCCGAGCGGCGTAAGCCCGCGCCGCGCCGCTTCCTTGTCGCTCATCATGACGTTGGCGGAGGCGCCGTCGGAAAGCTGGCTGGCGTTGCCGGCGGTGATCGTGCCGCCCTCGCGCACCGGCTTCAGGCCGGCAAGACCCTCCGCCGTCGTGTCGGGGCGCGGGCCCTCGTCATGGGAGAGCGTTACCTTCTTGGGGCTGATCTCCTTGGTCTCCTTGTCGACCACCGCCATGGTGACGTCGATCGGTGCGATCTCCTTGTCGAAGCGCCCCGCCTCGCGCGCCGCCGCCACGCGCTTCTGCGACAGGAGCCCGTATTCGTCCTGCTTTTCCCGGCTGATGTTGTAGCGCTTGGCCACCACCTCGGCCGTGTCGATCATCGGCATATAGACATCGGCGGCGGGCCCGGTGAGCGACTTGTCGAGGAGCTTGTAGGTGTTGCGGTGATCGTTCTGGACGAGGCTGATCGATTCCAGCCCGCCGGCGATGCCGGCCTTGACGCCGTCATTGCGGATGGCGTTGGCGAGCAGCGCCATCGATTGCAGTCCCGACGAGCACTGCCGGTCGATCGTCGTGCCGGCGACGGTCACCGGCAGGCCCGCGGCGAGCAGGGCGCGGCGCGCGACGTTCAGCCCCGTGGTGCCTTCCTGCATGGCGCAGCCCATCACCACGTCTTCGATTTCGGCTCCTTCCAGCCCGGAGCGCTTGAGCGCCTCGCGGATGGCGTGCGCGCCCATGGTCGCGCCCATGGTGTCGTTGAGCGCGCCGCGATAGGCCTTGCCGATCGGCGTGCGGGCGGTGGATACGATGACGGCGTCTACCATGTCCTGTTTCTCTCCTTATGAAGCCTTCGCCGCGCGGCGTTCGGCCTCTTCCTGCTTGAGTTCGAGTTTCGAAAGCTTGCCGACAGAGGTGCGCGGCAGACTTTCGCGGATTTCCAGATGCGCCGGCATTTCGTGCTTGCCGACCCGGTCCTTCAGGAATTCCTTCAGCGCGTCGAGCGTCAGTTCCGGCGCGCCCTTGCGGAGCGTCACGAAGGCTTTCGCCGCCTCGCCGCGATAGTCGTCCGCCACCCCGATCACCAGCACCTCGTGCACGTCGGGATGCTCGTAGATCATCTGCTCGATCAACTGCGGGTAGACGTTGAAGCCGCCGGAGATGATCATGTCCTTCTTGCGGTCGACGATGGTGAAGAAGCCTTCCTCGTCGATGAAGCCGATATCGCCGGTCAGGAAGCCGCCGTCCGAGAAGAATTGCCCGTGATCGCTTTCGCGGTTGAGGTAGTCGCCGGTGACGTTGTCGCCGAAGATGCGAAGCTCGCCCGTCTCGCCGAGCGCCAGGACGCGCTTCGGATCGTCCAGAGCGACGATGTCCATGTAGATGCCCGGCAGCGGCACGCCGATCGTTCCGACCTTGTCGCCACGCCCCTTCGGGATGTTGGTGCCGGCGGGCGCGGTCTCGGTCATGCCCCAGCCGCCGAGGATATCGTGGCCGGTGGTCTTCTTCAGCTTGCGCGCTACCTCGACCGGCAGCGGCGCCCCGCCCGAGGCGCAGTAGCGCATGCCGGAGAAGTCGCGCTTGTCGAAGTCGGGTACGGCGGCGATGGCGATCCACATGGTCGGCACGCCGGGGAAGCTGGTCGCCCCGTTCTCGATCTCTGAAAGCGCGGTCTCCGCGTCGAAGCGCGTATGCATCAGGAGCGTGTTGCCGTTGTTCAGGCCCCTGAGCAGGATCGTCGTCAGGGCGTAGATATGGAAAAGCGGCAGGAAGAGCAGGATACGGTCGTCGCCTTTCTCCGAAAGGCCCTGGCCGGTGTACCAGATATCGTAGCTGGAGACGGCGGCGGAAAGATTGCGATGCGTCAGCTTCGCGCCCTTCGGCATGCCGGTCGTTCCGCCGGTATATTGCAGAAGCGCCAGATCTCCGACATCGACGGCGGGAAAGCCCGTTTCCACATCCGCGCCGGCAACGAAATCGGAGAAGGCGACGATCTTTTCCCCTGCGGGCATCGGCCCGGCGAGCGGCGAGGACCCGAACGCCGCGTCCTCGCCGACGATCAGGCGATCGATGATCCCGGCCGCGATGAGCTTCGCGGCCCCCGTCGCCATCTCGCCGATATTGGTGGTGACGACCGTGCGCGCGCCACTGTCGGTCAACTTGTGCTGGATGACCCGGGGACTGTCGAGCGGCGAGAGATGCACCACCGTCGCGCCGGCCTTCATCGCGCCGAAGAAGGCAAGCGGATGGTAGAGGGTGTTCGGCAGGAAAAGCGCGATCCGCGCGCCTTTGCCGAGGCCGGCGCGCAGGAAGGCGGCCGCGGCCTCGTCGACGCGGGCCTTAAGTTCCTCATACGTCCAGCGGACGCCGCGGAAGACGATGGCGTCCTTCTCGGCGAAGTGCTCGGCGGCACGGTCGACGATGGAGCCGAGCGGCCAGGCAGGCAATTCGATGCGCGGCGACAGTCCCGCCGGGTAGCTCCTCTCCCAGGGCCAGGGACCGGGGAAGGGCGGGATGCCGCTCAAGCCTTCGAGTCCTGCAGGCTGGAGAAGCCCTTGCCTTCGGCCGCCAGCCTTTTCAGGAGCGGCGAAGGCGCGAAGACCTCCTTGCCGGTCTTGCCGTGCCAGTATTCGAGCCGGTCGGCGATCTTCTTCAGGCCGGTCAGGTCGGCCCAGAACATCGGCCCGCCGCGCCCAACCGGGAAGCCGTAGCCGTTGATCCAGACGATATCGATGTCGGACGGCCGCGCCGCGATCCCCTCTTCGAGGATGCGCGCGCCCTCGTTGATCATCGGATAGAGCGTGCGCTCGGTGATCTCCTCGGCGGAGATCGTGCGCCGGTTTATGCCGGCCGCGCTGGCCTTGTCCTCGATCAGCTTCGCAACCACCGGATCCGGTGTCGGCGTCCGCGAGCCCTTCTCGTAGAGATAGACGCCGGCGCCGGTCTTCTGGCCGTAGCGCCCCATTTCGCACAGCGCATCGCCGATCAGGGCCGTCTTCCCGTGCGCCTTGCGGTTTCGCCAGCCGATATCGAGGCCGGCGAGGTCCCACATGGCGAATGGCCCCATCGGCCAGCCGAAGTCGGTGAAGACCTTGTCGACCTGCTCGGGCGAAGCGCCTTCGAGAAGCAGGTTCTCGCTTTCGTCGTTGCGCGCCCCCAGCATCCGGTTGCCGACGAAGCCGTTGCAGACGCCCACCACGACCGGCACCTTGCCGATCTTCCTGGCGGTCGCGATCGCCGTGGCCAGTACGTCGGGCGCCGTCTTGTCGCCGCGTACGATTTCCAGGAGTTTCATCACGTTGGCGGGCGAGAAGAAATGCATGCCGAGAACGTCCGCCGGCCGCCTGGTCATCGCCGCGATCTCGTTGACGTTCAGGTACGAGGTGTTGGAGGCGAGGATGGCGCCGGGCTTGGCGATCGTGTCGAGCTTGGAGAAGACTTCCTTCTTGATCGCCATCTCCTCGAATACCGCCTCGATGATGATATCGGCGTCGGCGAGATCGTCATAGCTGGTGGTCGGGGTGAACATCGCCATGCGCTTCTTGTGCGCTTCGGGACTGAGCGAGCCGCGCGAGACCGAGATGCCGTAGTTCCTGTCGATGACGCCCAGGCCGCGATCGAGCGCTTCCTTGTTCATTTCGAGAATGGTGACGGGAATGCCGCCATTGACGAACGACATGGCGATGCCGCCGCCCATCGTGCCGGCGCCGATGATCCCCGCCTTCTTGATCTCGCGCGGCTTCACGTCCTTGCCGACGCCCTCGACACGGGCGGCCTCGCGCTCGGCGAAGAAGAGATGCCGCTGTGCCTTGGACTGATCGCCCGCGACGAGTTTCTCGAATGTCCTGCGCTCCGCGGCGAGCGCATCGTCAAAGCCCATGGTGATGGCGTTGCGCACGGCCTCGGCGCAGGCGAGCGGCGCTTCCAGCCCACGCGTCTTCTTCGTCGCTTCGCCGGCTGCCTTCTCGAACGAGGCCATGTCCGCCCGCGCCGCCTCGATCCTGGCGTTGCGGTCGCGCACCGCAACCAGCGGCCGGTTGGTCTCGGCGGCCTCCCGCGCGAATGCGACCGCGTCGGGAATGAGATTGTCGACCAGTGCGTCGACAAGACCGGCCTCTTCCGCTTCCAGCGCGCCGATCGGCGTGCCCGATACGATCATCGCGACGGCCTTGTCCGGGCCGACCATGCGCGGCAGCCGCACCGTGCCGCCGGCGCCCGGCAGGATACCGAGCTTGACCTCGGGCAGGCCGAGCCGCGCGCTCTTGTCGGCGACGCGGAAATGGCAGCCGAGCGCCAGTTCGAGCCCGCCGCCGAGCGCCGTGCCGTGGATCGCCGCGACGGTCGGCTTGGTGGTGATCGTTTCCAGCGTCTCGATCAGGTCGCGCAGGCTGGGCGCCTTCTGCGGCTTGCCGAATTCGGTGATGTCGGCGCCGGCGACGAAGGTGCGGCCGGCGCAGGCGAGCACGATCCCCTTGACGCCTGCATCGTCCCTTTGCGCCTTGAGTGCCGCGTCGAGCGGCTCGCGCAAATGGTGGCTGAGCGCGTTCACCGGCGGATTGTCGAGCAGGATGACGGCGATGTCGCCGTGGCGGGAGACGGATACGGTAGAGGTCAAGAGCAGGGGCCTTTCATGAATTTGGCTGAATCTGAATTGGTGCTGTATCGCTGACGAACGATGTCTTATCGGGCTCCGCTGGTGTGCACGAACCCCGCGATCAGCCCCGCCACTTCCTGCGCCCGCTCGACGCATGGGATATGGCCCGCATCCTTGACGACTTCCAGTCGCGCGCCCGGGATCAGGTCGGCTGTCGTCCGCATCAGGGTCGGCGAGGTGGTAGCGTCGTGTTCGCCGGCGATGCACAGTGTCGGAACGGCGAGCGCGCGCGTGGATTCCGTCAGGTCGGCGTCGCGCAGCGCCGCGCATACTGCGGCATAGCCCTCGATGTCGTTGCGCAGCAGCATCGCGCGATAACCCTGGAAATCCGGTGTGCCCGTCCGGTAGGCCTGCGTGAACCAGCCGGCCAGGATACCTTCCGCCACTGCTGCCATGCCGCCCTTTCGCACCGTGTCGATGCGATTGTTCCAGCCGTCCTCGGTGCCGATTTTATGGGCGGTGTCCATCAGCACCAGCGCCGACACGAGGTCCGGGCGAAGTGCCGCCAGCCCCTGCGCGATCATGCCGCCGACCGAGAGGCCGACCACGGCCGTGCGCCTGACGCCGAGATGGTCGAGCAGCGCGGCCAGATCCTCCGCCAGCGTCTTCATCGCGTATGGACCCGGCGTCGCCTCGGAGAGGCCATGGCCGCGCTTGTCATAGCGGATGACGCGCAGCCCGGACGGCAGATGCCGGAGAAGTTCATCCCAGATGCGGAAATCCGTGCCGAGGGAATTGGAGAAGACGATGGCCTTGCCGTCGCGCGCGCCGGCGTCCTCATAGTGAACTACAGCGCCATTCAAGCGCGCGAACGCCATAACCGATGCTCCTCCCTTGCCTGCGACATACTACCGAGTATGTTGCAAAGCAACATGCCGTCCAATCATCCCCGCCGTCAAGGGTTGGAAGGCGCATTCTTGATAGTGGAAAGCGGCGAAGAGGAGACGTCGATGGAAGAAATGGCCGACCGGGGCTTCGGGGACTTCATGGGCCGCGTAGCCGTCATCACCGGTGCCGGCAGCGGCATCGGCCGCGCGCTGGCGATTGCGGCCGCCGCCAAGGGCATGCGGCTTGCGCTACTGGACGTGGACATGAAGGGTTTGGAGGAAACGCGCGGCCTCCTCGCCGGCCAAGGCGACACGCCGCTCGTCCGCCGCTGCGACGTCTCGAGGGCCGATGATGTCCAGGAAGCGGCGGACGAGATCTTCGCCGCAATGGGCAACGTGCATCTTCTCTTCAACAATGCTGGAGTCGCCGTCAGCGGCTATAGCTGGCTGGCGACGGCGGACGACTGGCAATGGTCGCTCGGCGTCAATCTGATGGGCGTGGCGAACGGCATCCGTTCCTTCGTCCCGAGGATGATCGGGAACGGCGAGGAGGGCAGGGTGGTCAACACCGCCTCCGTCGCCGGGTTCCTGTCGGTGCCGGGATCGAGCGTCTATTGCGCCAGCAAGCATGCCGTCGTCACCCTGTCGGAATGCCTGCGCCACGAACTGGCGATCGAGGGGGCGAAAATCGGCGTCTCCGTGCTCTGTCCGGCCTTCGCGCCGACCGGCATCGCCGACGCCGAGCGCAACCGGCCGGCCGGGCTCGGCGCCAGGAACCCTTCCGCCGGCATGTTCGACGCGCGGCTGCGCAAGGCGGTGGAATCGGGCAGGCTCACGGCGGACGACATCGCCCGCATCACCTTCGGGGCGATCGAGGCCGACCGCTTCTACATCCTCACCCATCCGAGGATCAAAGCCGCCATCGCCACGCGCATGGAGGACATCCTGGAAGAGCGCGCGCCGACCGACACGGTGCCGCGGTAGCGTTCATATCACCCCACTCCCGGCCTTCGGCCGGACCCTCCCCTCAATGGGAGGGAAAGGCGCTGCCGCTTTCCTCCCCCTTCGAGGGGGAGGTGGCCCGAAGGGCCGGAGGGGGTGAATTGACCGGGCGTCTCAAGCTCGCAACCACCGTTGCCTCCTACGCCGCCAGCGCCTGCTCCAGATCGGCGATCAGATCGTCGGCGTCCTCGATGCCGCACGAGAGCCGCACTAGCGAATCCGAGATGCCCACGGCCTCGCGCTTTTCAGCGGGGATGGAGCCATGCGTCATCAGCGCCGGATGCTCGAGCAGGCTTTCCACGCCGCCGAGGCTTTCGGCCAGCGTGAAGAGCTGCACGTGCTCGAGGAAGCGCTTGGTGCCGGCGAGATCCCGGTCGAGCACGGCGGTGATCATGCCGCCGAAAGCATGCATCTGCCGCTTGGCGACCGCGTGCTGCGGGTGACTTTCCAGCCCCGGATAGAACACCCGGCGCACGTCCTTGCGGCCTTCCAGCCAGCGCGCGATCTTCATGCCGTTGGCGGAATGACGCTCCATGCGGAGCGCCAGCGTCTTGACCCCGCGCAGGGCCAGGAAGCTGTCGAACGGCCCGGCGATGGCGCCGACCGCGTTCTGCAGGAATTTCAGCCGGTCGCGCAGGTCGGCATTCTCGCCGACCGCGACGACTCCGCCGACCATGTCGGAGTGGCCGTTTAGATATTTTGTCGTCGAATGCGCGACGATGTCGATGCCGAGTTCCAGCGGCCGTTGGATGTAGGGACTGGCGAAGGTGTTGTCGGCGACCGACAGGATGCCGTGCCGCTTGGCGATCGCCGCCACCCCCTCGAGGTCGACCACTTTCAGGAGCGGATTTGTCGGCGTCTCGACCCAGAGCATTCTCGTCTCCGGCCGGATCGCCTTCTCCACCGCGACGAGATCGGTGAAGTCGACGAAGCTGACCGACAGCCCTGCCGAGCGCGTACGTACGCGTTCGAGCAGCCGGAACGTCCCGCCATAGATGTCGTCAGTGGCGACGATATGGGCGCCGGTATCGAGCAACTCGAAGATCGTGCCGATGCCGGCGAGCCCCGAGGCGAAGGCAAAACCCGCCGAGCCGCTTTCGAGGTCGGCCACGGCCCGCTCGAAGGCCATGCGCGTCGGGTTCTGGCTGCGCGCATATTC
>JBQCFA010000247.1:0-18618 GCA_051959695.1 Rhizobiaceae bacterium | reverse complement strand
GAGCTGATCTTTAAGTGGCATCCCCGTGCTGCACCCTGTCTTGAGCCTTCCATCGTATCCAGTGCCAGGTCGACTCGCGACGTTTGAATTGCTGGCGGGCTTAGTCTATCTTAGCCAAGCTTGGCTAAGGAGGTTGCCATGGGAATGGTCAATATGCTCGAAGCGAAGACGTCCCTTTCCAAGCTCGTGGAAGCGGTGGAAAGCGGCGCCGAAGAGGAAATCATCATCGCCCGGAACGGCAAGCCAGCGGCGAGGCTGGTGCCGCTTGCCAGCCAGCCGAAGAAGCGTCGGCTGGGGCTGCTTGCCGGAAAATATCCGCCAATGGATTTTGAAGCTTTTCAGGCCATGGACGCGGAGATCGAGGCAATGTTCCTCGGCGAGAAAAAGTGAGGCTGCTTCTCGATACGCATGTCGCTATATGGACGCTCACCGAGCCTGAACGGGTTCCCTCACATATCATGGATTTGCTAGACAGCGGGGACAACGCCGTTGCCGTTTCGGCTGTCGCCGTTTGGGAAATCGCTATAAAGCACCGCCTCCGTCGTCCCGATAGTCCGCCATTCTCAGGGCATGAAGCGATCGGGCATTTCCAGAGGGCCGGCTTTGGACTGATAGATGTGACGCCTGCCCACGCGGCCTTCGTCGAGCGGTTGCCGCCATTGCACGCTGATCCGTTCGATCGGGTGATGCTGGCACAGTCGGCGGTCGAGAACATGCAATTCGTGACATACGATCGCTATCTCTCGCGTTATGATGTCGGTCTGATCACTTGGCAGTAAGCGAGACCGGCGGTGTGCAGGAGGTGAGCTATGTCCTTCTTTCCCGGCCCCGATCCCGTCCCCGGCGACGCGTTCGCCTGTGAAGCCATCGAGACGCTGATCATCCCGCGTTCGCATGACATAGGCGGCTTCGAGGTGCGGCGCGCCCTTCCGTCGGCGAGGCGCAGGCTGGTCGGGCCATTCATCTTCTTCGACCGCATGGGCCCGGCGGTCCTGCGCGCCGGCCAGGCCGTGGATGTGCGCCCGCACCCTCATATCGGGCTTTCGACGGTGACCTATCTGTTTGACGGAAAAATCCGGCACCGCGATTCGCTGGGCACCGAGATGGTCATCGAGCCGGGCGACGTGAATTTGATGACGGCGGGACGCGGCATCGTCCATTCCGAGCGCTCGCCGGAGGAACTGCGCGGCGGACCGCTTTCGCTCTCGGGCCTGCAGACCTGGCTGGCGCTGCCCGACGGGGCGGAGGAGGTGGCGCCGCATTTCGACAATACCGGTCGTGGCGAATTGCCCGAAGGCGAGGGCGACGGCGCCGCGTTCCGGATCGTCATCGGCGCGCTGCATGGCGTGAAGTCCCCTGTGCGCACCGCGTCAGAAACGCTCTATGCGGACGTAAGGCTCGAGGCCGGCGGGCGCTTCCAGATCCCCGCGCCGGCGGAGGAGCGGGCCATCTACGTGCTCGACGGCGAGGTCGAGATCGCCGGCGACCGCTTCCCGGCGGACCGGCTGCTGGTTTTCCGCGCGGGCGACGAGATCGTCGTCGGGTCTGAGGCCGGTGCGCATTTGATGCTCTTCGGCGGCGCGGCGCTCGGCTCCCGGCGCTACATTTGGTGGAATTTCGTTTCTTCCTCGAAGGAACGCATCGAGCAGGCCAAGGAGGAATGGCGAACCGGCAGATTCGACATCGTGCCCGGCGACTCGGAGGAATTCATTCCTTTGCCGGAAGGCCGATAGAACCTGCCGCGGCAAGGCCCTTGCATTTACTTTCGGGTCTACACCCCCTATCTGCATGCTGTGCATGGCCAGTTCCGTGATTGAAACATGAAATCCCCTCCCGCGACGCCGCTCCTCGACACGGTCCGCACTCCCTCCGACCTGCGCAAGCTGTCGGAAGGGGATTTGCCGCGGCTGGCCGACGAATTGCGCGCCGAACTGATCGACGTCGTGTCGCAGACCGGCGGCCATCTCGGGGCCGGCCTGGGCGTTGTCGAACTGACGGTGGCGATCCACTATGTCTTCAACACGCCCGACGACCGGCTGATCTGGGATGTCGGCCACCAGGCCTACCCGCACAAGATTCTGACCGGCCGCCGCGACCGCATGCGCACGCTGCGCCAGGAAGGCGGCCTCTCCGGTTTCACTCGGCGCGCTGAGAGTGAATACGATCCGTTCGGGGCCGCCCACTCCTCCACCTCGATCTCGGCCGGCCTCGGCATGGCGGTCGGGCGCGACCTCAAGGGCGGCAGGAACAACGTCATAGCGGTCATCGGCGACGGCGCCATGTCGGCCGGCATGGCCTACGAGGCCATGAACAATGCCGGCGCGCTCGATGCCCGGCTGATCGTCATCCTCAACGATAACGACATGTCGATCGCCCGACCGGAGGGCGCCATGAGCGCCTATCTGGCGCGTCTTGCCTCAGGCCGCGCCTATCTCAACATCCGCGACATCGGCAAGAGGCTGACCTCCTATTTCGGCAAGCGCGCCGAGAACGCGGTGGCCCGCGCGGTCGAGCATGCACGCGGCTACGTCACCGGCGGCACGCTGTTCGAGGAACTCGGCTTCTATCACATCGGCCCGATCGACGGGCACAACCTCGAGCATCTGATCCCGGTGCTGAAGAATGTCCGAGACCATGGCGACGGGCCGATCCTGATCCATGTCATTACCCAGAAGGGCAAGGGCTACGCTCCGGCGGAAGCCGCTGCCGACAAGTACCACGGCGTCAACAAGTTCGACGTCATCACCGGCGCCCAGGCCAAGGCGCCCGCGAACGCGCCGAGCTACACCAGGGTCTTCGCCGAAAGCCTCGTCCAGGAGGCTAAGCTGGACGAGAAGATCGTCGCCGTCACCGCGGCGATGCCTTCCGGCACCGGCCTCGATCTGTTCGGCGAAGCCTTTCCGAAGCGCACCTTCGACGTCGGTATCGCCGAACAGCATGCGGTGACCTTCGCCGCCGGCCTCGCCACCGAGGGTTTCAAGCCGTTCGCGGCCCTCTATTCCACCTTCCTGCAGCGCGCCTACGACCAGGTCGTGCACGACGTCGCGATCCAGAAGCTGCCGGTGCGCTTCCCGATCGACCGCGCCGGCTATGTCGGCGCCGACGGCCCGACCCATTGCGGCGCCTTCGACACGACCTATCTGGCGACGCTGCCGGGCTTCGTCGTCATGGCCGCGGCCGACGAGGCCGAACTGAAGCACATGGTGCGCACGGCCGCCGCTTACGACCAGGGCCCGATCTCCTTCAGATACCCGCGCGGCAATGGCGTCGGCGTCGAAATGCCGGAACGCGGCACGGTGCTTGAGATCGGCAAGGGACGTATTCTCCGCGAAGGTACCAAGGTGGCCTTGCTATCCCTTGGCACGCGGCTTGCCGACTGCCTGCTCGCGGCGGAGGAACTCGATGCCGCCGGCCTGTCGACAACGGTCGCCGACGCCCGCTTCGCCAAGCCGCTCGACGAGGATCTGGTTGCGCGGCTGGCGCGCGAGCATGAGGTTCTGGTCATCGTGGAAGAAGGCGCCGTCGGCGGCTTCGCCAGCCATGTGCTGCATTTCCTCGCAAGCCGCGGACTGCTCGAGACCGGCCTGAAGGTGCGGCCGCTTGTCATGCCGGACGCCTTCACCGACCAGGCGAAGCCCGAGGCGATGATCGTCGGAGCAGGGCTTGATCCGGCCGGCATCGTGCGCACGGTGTTCGCCGCGCTCGGCCAAGGCGCGGCGGCGATAAGAGCGTAGCGTTTCGTATCTTTCCTCGCCGCGTGCGGGAGAGGATAGCAAGCCTCGCATGGCGCAGCCGAGCGGATTGGCGAGCTTTTTCAGGGGATGTTCGCTAACACCCCTCTTCCGACCTCCCTTCGCTCGGCAACCTTCTCCCACAAGGGGAGAAGGGCCAACGCTGGCCTCCCCACCAAACCGCCATTGAATCACCTTCTCCGTACTCGTCGCTAACGCTCTGTTCACGCTGCCGTTTCGCCTTTCGCTTACCTTGTCTCTTGGCCGAATCTTAGGGCCGCTTCGCTAGGCTTCGCGAAAATTGCTAGCGGGAGCAGACAAGATGAGGGCCCTTCTTGCGGCCGCCATTGTGGCGGCGCTGGCTGCGCCGGTGGCGGCGGGCGACAACTACGATCATCGGCTTGAGGCACAGGTCAAGAAGATCGTCGCCGCCAGGATCGGAGACATCCGTGGCACGCTTCCCTACGACAGGATTATCGTCTTCCCGGCGCCCGACCAGGTCTCGGAAAGTCCCTCCTTCCGGACCGTCCAGTCGCTTCCGGTCAGCGTCGAGCCTCATTTCCAGGTGATCGAATAGCGGGCTGGGTGCTTGTCAAGCGTATCGGCCTTCGCCAATGAGGGCGGATGCCGGCACACCATTCCCATCCAGACCGCATGCGCCTCGACGAACTGCTCGTGGCGCGGGGGCTTTTCGCCAGCCGCTCGCGCGCCAGGGACGCCATCGCCCGCGGCACGGTTCGCCTCGACGGCAAGCCCGCTCCCAAGGCAGGGCAGGAGGTGGCGCCCGACGCGGAAATTTCGGTCGACGATCCCGCTCGCGAATACGTTTCTCGCGCCGCCCTGAAGTTGATCGCCGCGCTCGATGCCTTCGGCCTCGATCCGGCCGGCGCCGAAGCGCTTGATCTTGGGGCCTCCACGGGCGGTTTCACCGAGGTGCTTCTGGAACGCGGCGCCCGCCGCGTAACCGCGATCGATGTCGGGCATGGGCAACTAGCCGCGCGCGTCGCATCCGATCCGCGCGTCACCGCGATCGAAGGGCTCAATGTCCGCAGTCTCACGGAAAGCGATCTCGGTGGCCGCGCTCCCTACTTCCTCACCGCCGATCTGAGCTTCATCTCGCTCAGGCTGGCGCTGCCGCCGGCGCTCCGACTGGCGGCCTCCGGCGCTCATGGCGTCTTCCTCGTCAAGCCGCAATTCGAGGCCGGCCGCGAGGCTATAGGCAAGGGCGGCATCCTGCGCAATCCGGCCGACGGCGGACGTGTCGCCGAAGAACTGCGCGATTGGCTCGATAGCCAGCCCGGCTGGCGCGCTATCGGCCTTGTTCCGTCGCCGATCGAAGGCGGTGACGGTAATCGCGAATACCTTTTGGCGGGACGGAAGGACCGATGAGTTCCGAATTCCGTATCGCGCGCCTCGGCGCGCAAGGGGACGGCATCGCGTCGACCGAGGCGGGCCCGGTCTATATTCCCTTCACGCTTGCCGGCGAGCGCGTGACGGCGTCGCGGAACGGCGACCGCGCCGACCTCATGGCCGTGATCGATCCGTCGCCGCTGCGGGTCGAGCCCGCCTGCCGGCATTTCGGCGAGTGCGGCGGCTGCGCGCTGCAGCATATGGAGGAGGGCGCCTATCGCGAATGGAAGCGCGGCCGGGTCGTCGATGCACTGCGCTCGCGTGGCATCGAGACGGAGGTGGCGCCGCTGGTGCCCTGCGCGCCCCAGGAACGCCGTAGGGTAACGTTCTCGGCAAGACGGACGGATGCCGGCATGCTGCTCGGCTATAACCGCGAACTATCGCACACCATCGTCGACATCGCAGAGTGTCCCATCGCCCGGCCGGAGATAGTCGCGGCGCTGGAGCCGCTGCGTTCGCTGGCGCGGATCGTCGGCGGGACGGACAAATCCTTCCGGTTGACGGTCACCGTCACCGCCTCCGGCCTCGATGTTGCCGTGCAGGGATGCGGCAGGCTTTCCGAGAAGGCGCGCAACGCGGCTTCCGATTTCACCCTGCGCGCCGGCTTCGCGCGTCTCTCCGTGGAGGGCGAGGTCGTCGTCGAGCCCCGCAAGCCTCTCGTGTCGTTCGGCGACGTGACCGTTTAGCCGCCGCCCCGCGCCTTCCTGCAGGCGGTCGCAGGCGCCGAGGTGACGATGGCGGACCTGGTTTCCCGGCATCTCGCCAGGTCGAAACGGGTCGCCGATCTCTTTTCCGGCGCCGGCGCCTTCGCGCTGCGTCTGGCGGGGAGCGCGGAAGTCCACGCCGTCGAGGCGGACGGGGCGGCGATTGCCGCGCTTGACCGGGGCTTCCGTTTCGCTTCCGGCCTGAAGCGCGTGACGACGGAGCGCCGTGACCTTTTCGTCCGGCCGGCTACCACCAGGGAACTGAACGAATTCGACGGAATCGTCTTCGATCCGCCGCGCGCTGGAGCCGAGGCGCAGTCGAGGCAGATCGCGAAATCCGACGTGCCGCTTGTCGCCGCCGTGTCCTGCAATCCGGCGACGCTGGCGCGCGACCTCGCCATCCTCCTCGAAGGCGGCTACGGGCTTCAGGACGTGGTGCCGATCGACCAGTTCCTCTGGTCCCCGCATGTCGAGGCGGTCGCGCTTCTGGCGAAGAAGCGCCGGCGAAGGTAGCCGGCGCCGCCGCGTGGAGCGGGCGGACGCGTCATTCCAGCATCGACGCCAGTAGTTCCCCGACATAGGCCGGTACCTGCTCGGTCGCTGGTCCCTGCCGCGCCTCGGCGAAATGGGAACGTCCAGCCGATGGTTCGAGATTGAGTTCCACCGTGTGCGCGCCATTCATCCGCGCCTGCTCGACGAAGCCGGCTGCCGGATAGACGTTGCCGCTGGTGCCGATCGAGATGAAGAGGTCGCATGCGGCAAGCGCCGCCGAAATGCGCTGCATGTGATAGGGCGTCTCGCCGAACCATACGACGTCGGGCCTGAGCGTGCCTTTCATTTGGCAGGTTTCGCAGACGAGCTCCGTCGACAGGTCGCCCCGCCACGACCGCCGGTCGCCGCAATTGGCACAAAGCACGTTTGAATGCTGGCCGTGCATGTGGACGAGCTTCCGCGAGCCGGCCTTCTCATGCAGCGGATCGACATTCTGTGTCACCAGCAGGAAATCTCCGGGAAAATCACGTTCCAGCCGCGCCACCGCGAAATGCGCCGCGTTGGGTTCGTAGTCGGCGATGCGCCGCCGCCGCTCGTTGTAGAATTCATGCACCCGCGTCGGGTTGCGCGCGAAACCCTGCGGCGTGGCCACATCGCGGTAGTCTACCTTCGCCCAGATGCCGCCCTTGTCGCGGAAGGTGGCGACCCCGGACTCGGCGGAGATTCCGGCGCCGGTGAGGACGACGATGGAGGAGGGGGCGTTTTTTCGGCTGCCGTGCATGGGGCGGATTGTATGGCCGCCGCCGCGTCGTTCAACCCGGCGGCTTCGATCCGGAATCCGCCCATGCTTGATTTGAGCGGAGATTGAGCGTATTTTAAGCACAGAAAGATCAAAACATGATCGGAGAATAGAATGAGCGTGGCAGCTCTGGATATATCGGCATCCCGCTTCGGCGATGGCGTGACTCCGTTCCTTTCCGCCCCCCGCGTTGCGAAACGGCTCGGCGTCACGCTGACCGAACTGGCCGGCCTGATCGGCGTTGCCCGCAATACGCTGACGGCGAAAAGCGGCGCGCGCAAGGTCGACGCCGCCCTGAGCCCGGTCGTACGCATCCTTGCGGTGGCCGACGAGATGGCCGGCGGCGAAGACCGGGCCGTGCTCTGGTTCAAGCACCAGCCGATCCCCGGTTGGGCCGGCAAGACCGCCTTCGATCTCGTGCGCGAAGGCAAGGCCGACAAGGTGCTCGCCTATCTGGAGGCCGTCCGTTCCGGCGTCTATGCCTGAGCCTTCCGCTGCCGTAAGCCGCATGACCCTGTGGCGCGCGTTCGTACCGCGCTGGGCCCACCTGCCGCTCTCGGGTGAGGGCGCGGCGCGCTTCGGCGGCCGCTGGAACCCCGCCGGTGAACCGACGATCTACGCGGCGCGTGAGCTCTCCACCGCCTGGGCCGAGTACAATCAGGGTTTCGTCCAGCATCCCGCGCTGATCGCGCAGTTCGAATTGACCGGCGGACGCCTTGCCGATCTCACCGATCCCGCCACGCTCGCCGCCTTGGGCGCCGGGCCCGAAATCCATGCTTGCCAATGGCGAGCGCTGCTTGACGAAGGCAAGCGGCCCGAGACGCATCGGCTTAGGGCGAAATTGATGCGGGCGGGGAACGACGGCGTTGTCTATCCATCCTTCATGTCGCCGGGCGGCACGTGCGTGGCGCTATGGCGCTGGAACAGGGAAGGCGCACCGAAACTCGAGATCGTCGATCCCGATCACCGGCTGCCGCGAACGCCGGCCTCCTGGCTATAGCCGCGCGGGGCGCGAAAAGCGTCCCGGCCGTCATGTGCGCCGTACCCCGGAATAGAGACCCCGAGAAATGGCCCAACTCAGGTCCGCGTGCCGCCGACCGTCATCTGGTCCATCCTGAGATGCGGCTGGCCGACGCCGACCGGAACGCCCTGGCCGCCCTTGCCGCACATGCCGATGCCGGTGTCGAGCTTCATGTCGTTGCCGACCATGGCGACGCGGTGCATGGCGTCCGGCCCGTTGCCGATCAGCATCGCGCCGCGGATCGGCGTCGTGACCTTGCCGTTCTCGATCATGTAGGCTTCCGTGCAGCCGAACACGAACTTGCCGGACGTGATGTCCACCTGTCCTCCGCCGAAGGAGACGGCATAGATGCCGTTCTTGACCGAGGCGATGATCTCACCGGGTTCGTGGTCGCCGGCGGTCATGTAGGTGTTGGTCATCCGAGGCATCGGCTCGTGCGCGAAGGATTCGCGGCGGCCGTTGCCGGTAGGCTTCATGCCCATCAGCCTGGCGTTCTGCCGGTCCTGCATATAGCCGACGAGCTTGCCGTCCTCGATCAGCACGTTGCGGCCGCTCGGCGTGCCCTCGTCGTCGATCGTCAGCGAGCCACGTCGCTCCGCGATCGTCCCGTCGTCGACCACGGTCACGCCCTTTGCCGCGACCTGCTGTCCCATAAGGCCCGCGAAGGCGGAGGTCTTCTTGCGGTTGAAATCGCCTTCCAGCCCGTGCCCGACCGCCTCGTGCAGCATGACGCCCGGCCAGCCATTGGCGAGCACGATGTCGAACGTGCCGGCGGGGGCGGGGATGGCTTCCAGATTGACCAGCGCCTGCCGCAGCGCCTCTTCGGCCGCGTGCTTCCATGAGCCTTCGGCCAGGAATTCCTCGAAGGACTTGCGCCCGCCCATTCCGTAGGAGCCGGATTCCTGGCGGTCTCCGTCGCCGACGACGACCGATACGTTCATGCGCACGAGCGGCCGGATATCACGCACCGTGTGGCCGTCGGCGCGCATGATCTCGACATGCTGCCACGAAGCGGCGAGCGAGGCCGTGACCTGCCGCACACGTGGATCCCTGGCCCGCAGGAACGCATCGATCTCCTGCAGGAGCT
This sequence comes from Rhizobiaceae bacterium, assembly GCA_051959695.1. Lineage (GTDB taxonomy): Bacteria > Pseudomonadota > Alphaproteobacteria > Rhizobiales > Rhizobiaceae > Mesorhizobium_L. The sequence continues at coordinate 9,374 of JBQCFA010000247.1, read as the reverse complement.
TGGCCTTGGCCCCGAAGTCGGGCGACGTAATAGGATTCTCCTCGCCGTAGAGGTGACGGTTGGTGCCCTGGGGCGCGGCCGCGAGCTTGCCGGAATAGCCGGCCTTCACGGTCGATACCGCATCGGCCGCGCGCCTGAGCCCGGCTTCCGTGAAGTCGTTGGCGTGCGCATAGCCGCTTGCCTCGCCGGCGACCGCGCGCAGCCCGAAGCCCTGGTCGCTGGAGAAATTGGCCGTCTTCAGCCGGCCGTTGTCGAACATCAGCGCCTCGCCCTCGCGATATTCCAGGAAGAGCTCGCCATCGTCTGCGCCGCGGAGCGTGTCGGCGACGATGGAGCGGATGGTTTCCTCCGGGCAGTCGAAGGACTGGATGAGTGATCGGGTCATGCGGTTTCCTCGAGGCGATTGTCCTCCACATGTAAGACGGCGGCCTCCGCCGATCCAGTGCGGCGGAGGGGAAGCAGCCGCTGAAAAAGAGGAACGTGTATCGGTGAATGTCTATATCTGGATGGCGATCGGCATGATGATCGGACTGGCGATCGGCTTGGCCTTCGGAACGGAGGGCCGGATTGCCGGCATCGCGCTCGGCGCGGCGGCGGGCATGGCGGCCCACGCGCGATTCGGCGGCAGTCTCTAGCAGAAGGTCACGGCAATGCGGCGAAGCCGTCGGCAAAACCGTTGAGGTCGACGGGGATGCCGATGCCCTCCTCGGGCGTCTGGAAGACGATGAAGGTGGCCGACTTGCCGTGGGAAAACGTGTCGATGAGCTTCGGCTCCAGGATCACTTCGGCATAGCAGCCGTCCTGGAAGCAGCGCACGAAATAGGCGCGGCCGATATCCTTCCCGTCGACGTTGAGGCCGAGCCCGTTGGGCAGCAGTACGCCGAGCGGCGCCAGCACGCGCAGGATCTGCGCCTTGTGGTCCGCGGTCTTCAGCACGACAACCGAAAGCCCGACTTCCGGCCGGTCGGCGGCGACGACGTTCTGCATCATCGCGCACTGCTCGGTCTGCGCGCCGGGCGGCGTGTCGCAGATGATCGACCATGCGCCATGGACGGACTTGACCGTGCCGCCGGGAGGCGTCGCCGCATCCTGCTGGGCGGACGCCGGAACAGACGCGGCAAACAGGGCGGCGACCAGCCCGATCGCCATCACCATTGCTCGGACAGGCCGTGCGGTCATGTCCGCTTCCCGGAGGCGGTCATCAATGCGGGGCCGAGCCGGCGACCGCGGTTTCGCCGTCGCGCGTCGTCGAATATGTTCGGCATGTCCTTCCTCCGCGCTCCAACAGGCTGATCTTCGCTGCGGGGCAGCCCTGGTCCAGGTCCCTGACAGTCTCAGAATCACGGCAACTTAATCGTAGGCGACGCATTGTGAAAGCGCGCGAAGCGACCTCCTCGATCGATTCCCTCGCCTTGCCCGCCACTGGCGCAACAATCCGCCCGAATTGCGACATGCCGGCCCGCCGGGCGCGAAATTCCGGCTTCGCGGCGCCGCCGGTTGCCCTGGGCCGACCGTGCAGGCGCATGGGACAGCCCGCGTTTCGCGCAAAATGCCGCATCTTTCGCGAGCCGCCTTCCTTGCGGTTGATATCGTAGTATGGTTTGAACGCATGCGAAGGCCACGGGGGATTCCGTTGCCCGGCGGACGCATTGCGTGGCGGCCTGAAACGGTAATTGCGGAGACGATGAGAGTGATCAGGAACATTCTTGCGGGGGTCGGCGGGGTGGCGGCCGGCTTCGCGGCAACTTCGGCAATGGCTGCCCCACAGCCTTGGGAGTGGACCTTTCAGCCTGCCGCGACCGAAATGATGCGGCAGATCACCTGGTTCCAGGACTACACGCTTTGGTTCATCATTCCGATCACCATCCTCGTCATGGTGCTGCTCGGTTATTGCATGTACCGCTTCAGCGCCAAGCGCAATCCGGTGCCGTCGCAGACGACGCACAATACGCTGATCGAGGTCATCTGGACCGTCCTGCCGGTGGTCGTGCTGCTGTTCATCGCGGTGCCCTCCTTCCAGTTGCTGACGGCGCAGTACAATCCTAAGGACGAGCCGAAGCTGACGGTGAAGGCGACCGGCAACCAGTGGAACTGGGACTACGAATACGAAACCGATCCGAAGAATCCGCTTTCCTTCAATTCCGCGATCCTCGCCGACGGCGACCGCGCCAAGCTCGGCAAGCAGGACCTTACCGAATATCCGCGCCTCCTGACCGTCGACCATGAACTGGTCGTGCCGGTCAACGCCATGGTCCGCGTGCTGGTCACCGGCGCGGACGTCATCCACTCCTTTGCGATGCCGCCCTTCGGCATCAAGGTCGATGCGGTTCCCGGGCGTATCAACGAAACCTGGTTCAAGGCGGAGAAGGAAGGCATCTATTACGGCCAGTGCTCGGAACTGTGCGGCAAGGACCATGCCTTCATGCCGATCGCCATTCGCGTCGTCTCGCAGGAGCAGTTCGACAACTGGTACAAGACCGCGAAGAACGATCTGACCGGCGCCAACAAGGCGCTGATGGCAGAGGTTGACCACAACAAGACGAAAGTCGCCGCAGCCGATTGAGCGCGGCCAGCAGCAAGGAACAGGACGGAGCGGGAAAATGGCGGCAGTTCAAGAAGTTCATGACGACCATCGGCCGCATGGCTGGGTGCGCTGGGTCTATTCGACCAACCACAAGGACATCGGCACACTCTATCTGATCTTCGCGATATGCGCCGGCTGCATCGGCGCCTTCCTGTCGATCATGATGCGCGCCGAACTGATGGAACCCGGCATCCAGATTTTCCCGGGTCTGGCTTCCATGGTCTACGGCGTCAACGGCGACGCGGCGATCGACGCCGGCAAGAGCATGTACAACATGTTCACCTCGGCGCATGCGCTGATCATGATCTTCTTCATGATCATGCCGGCGATGATCGGCGGCTTCGGCAACTGGATGGTGCCGATCATGATCGGCGCGCCGGACATGGCCTTCCCGCGCATGAACAACATCTCCTTCTGGCTGCTTGTGCCGGCTTTCCTGCTGCTCATCCTGTCGATGTTCATGCCGAGCGCGGCGGGCGCATGGGGTCCGGGCGGCGGCTGGACGCTCTATCCGCCCTTGTCGACCTCTGGCCAGCCCGGGCCGGCCATGGATCTCGCGATCCTGTCCATCCACATCGCCGGCGCCTCCTCGATCCTCGGCGCCATCAACTTCATCACCACGATCTTCAACATGCGCGCCCCCGGCATGACGCTGCACAAGATGCCGCTCTTTGCCTGGTCCGTGCTGGTGACCGCCTTCCTGCTGCTCCTGTCGCTGCCGGTCCTGGCAGGCGCCATCACCATGCTGCTGACCGACCGCAATTTCGGCACCAGCTTCTTCAACCCGGACAATGGCGGCGACCCGATCCTCTTCCAGCACCTGTTCTGGTTCTTCGGTCATCCGGAGGTCTACATCCTGATCCTGCCGGGCTTCGGCATGATCAGCCAGATCGTCTCCACCTTCTCCAGGAAGCCCGTCTTCGGCTATCTCGGCATGGTCTACGCCATGGTCGCGATCGGTGCGGTCGGCTTCGTGGTGTGGGCGCACCATATGTACACCACTGGCATCTCGCTCGACACGCAGCGCTATTTCGTCTTCGCGACGATGGTCATCGCCGTGCCGACGGGCGTCAAGGTATTCTCCTGGATCGCAACGATGTGGGGCGGCTCGATCGAGATGCGCACGCCGATGCTCTGGGCGATCGGTTTCATCTTCCTGTTCACCGTAGGCGGCGTGACGGGCGTGCAGCTCGCCAATGCCGGCCTCGACCGCTCGATGCAGGATACCTACTACGTCGTCGCGCACTTCCACTACGTGCTGTCGCTCGGCGCCGTGTTCGCCATCTTTGCCGGCTGGTACTACTGGTTCCCGAAGATGACGGGCTACATGTACAATTCCTTCATCGCCCGACTGCATTTCTGGATCACCTTCATCGGCGTGAACATCATCTTCTTCCCGATGCACTTCCTCGGGCTTGCCGGCATGCCGCGCCGTTACATCGACTATCCGGATGCTTTCGCCGGCTGGAACATGATCGAGTCCTACGGGTCGTATCTCGCGGGCTTCGGTGTGCTGGTCTTCCTGTTCGGCGTCTTCGAGGCTTTCGCCAAGAAGCGCATCGCCGGCGCCAATCCATGGGGCCCGGGCGCCACGACGCTCGAATGGCAGCTGCCTTCGCCGCCGCCGTTCCATCAGTGGTCGGAATTGCCGCGCATCAAGTAGCAGCGGCCGAACCAAAATCGAAGCCGCCGGAGTGCCGGCGGCTTCCGCAATGTAAGAGTGGACTGGAATCTCGATGGCGCTTGTGGAGCCCGGCAGGGGCGAGGAGACGCAGCTTTCGGAAGCGGTGGCCGGGGATTACCTGGAGCTTCTGAAGCCGCGCGTGATGTCGCTCGTGGTGTTCACGGCCTTTGTCGGCATGGTCGCCGCGCCGGTCCTGCCGCATCCGTTCCTGGCGGTGGTATCGATCCTGGCGATCGCCGTCGGCGCCGGCGCCTCCGGGGCGCTGAACATGTGGTATGACGCCGATATCGACGCGGTGATGACGCGCACGGCCAGCCGCCCCATACCGGCGGGCCGCGTCAGGCCGGGCGAGGCGCTGTCCTTCGGCCTCGTCCTCTCTGCGCTCTCGGTCATGACGCTGGGCGTCCTGGACAACTGGCTGGCGGCTTCGCTGCTCGCCTTCACCATCTTCTTTTACGCAGTCGTCTACACGATGTGGCTGAAGCGTTCGACGCCGCAGAACATCGTCATCGGCGGCGCCGCGGGCGCGTTCCCGCCGATCATCGGCTGGGCCGCCGCGACCGGCACGGTCAGCCTGGAAAGCGTCATTCTCTTTCTCATCATCTTCCTGTGGACGCCGCCGCACTTCTGGGCGCTGGCGCTCTTCAAGTCGGGCGACTACGAGCGGGCGGGCGTCCCCATGATGCCGAACGTCGCCGGCGAGGCGTCGACCCGGCGGCAGATATTCGCCTATTCGCTGCTGATCGCTCCGGTGGGCGTGCTGCCCTGGGCGCTAGGTTATGCGAGCCTCGGCTACGGGCTGGTGTCCGTCGCCCTCGGAGCGGGCTTCGTATGGTACGCGTGGCAGGTGCTGGTCATGCCGGCGGACGACCGCAAGATGCGTCCGGCGAAAGCCTTGTTCGGCTATTCGCTCATCTATCTGTTCGGCATCTTCGCCGCTTTCCTCGCCGACGTGCTGATCAGCCGCGCCTTTGGCCTGGCGGGAATATGAATTCGCTCATGATGCACGAACGCATAAACCTGACGGAGCAGCAGAAGAGGGCGCGCCGCAGCCGTTCGATCGCCATAGGCATCGGGCTCGCCGCCCTGGTCGTCATCTTCTATATCGCGACCATCGTGAAGTTCGTGAACCATACGATGTGAGCACGATGGCGGGGAACCAGGGCACGACGGCGGACAGAGGCAGGCGGCGCAACATGATCGCCGCGGGCGCCTGCGCGTCCGTCTTCGTCGGCATGGTCGGGCTTTCCTACGCGGCCGTTCCGCTCTACCGAGTGTTCTGTCAGGTCACCGGCTACGGCGGAACGACGCAGCGTGCCGCAAAGGGCGCCTCCCGCGTGCTCGACCAGAAACTGAACGTCCGGTTCGACGCCAACACGCGCAACATTCCATGGGAATTCAGGCCGACCCAATTGGAGATCGGCGGGAAGATCGGCGAGACGCTCGAGGCGCATTATGTCGCGCGGAACCTCTCCGACCACGAGATCCGCGGCCGCGCCAGCTTCAACGTCACGCCGGAATTCGCCGGCGCCTATTTCTACAAGATCGAGTGCTTCTGCTTCAACGATACGACGCTGAAGCCGGGCGAACAGCTCGACATGCCCGTCGTCTTCTATGTCGATCCCGACATCGTCAAGGCGGAAGAGGCAAGGGGGCTGAAGTCGATCACCCTTTCCTATACGATGTTCCAGATTCCAGGAGACAAGGTGTCGTCCGCCGGGACCGGAACTCTCGTGGCAGCAAGCGACACAACCGGGGACACCTCCAAAACGCGCAGGGACTGATATGGCAGACACGCACGCGAAGCATCACGACTACCATCTGGTTAAGCCCAGTCCGAACCCGTTCATCGGTGCCATCGGCGCCTTCGTCATGGCGATCGGCGGCGTTGCCTGGATGCGCTACATGGAACAGAGCGAGTTCCCGCTCTTCGGCTACAATCTGGCCGAGACGCATTTCTGGATATTCGCCCTCGGTGTCCTTATCGTAGCCTACACCATGTTCGCCTGGTGGTCGGACACGATCAGGGAAGCGCATGAGGGCGACCACACGCCGGTCGTGTCGCTGCACCTGCGTTACGGCATGATCATGTTCATCGCCTCAGAGGTGATGTTCTTCGTCGCCTGGTTCTGGGCCTTCTTCGACGCCAGCCTCTATCCGGGCGAGGCCGAACAGGTTGCCCGCGCTGCTTTCACCGGAGGCGTGTGGCCGCCGAAGGGCACGGAAGTGCTCGATCCGTTCCACCTGCCACTCTACAACACCATCATCCTGCTGCTGTCGGGTACGACGGTTACCTGGGCGCATCACGCGCTTCTCCACAACAACCGCAAGGGCCTGATCTGGGGTCTCGTGCTGACGGTGCTCCTCGGCCTGCTGTTCACTTCCTGCCAGGCCTACGAGTACATGCATGCGCCGTTCGCCTTCAAGAATTCGATCTATGGGGCGACGTTCTTCATGGCGACCGGCTTCCACGGCTTCCACGTCATCATCGGCACGATATTCCTCTTCGTTTGCCTCATGCGCGCGATCGGGGGCGATTTCACGCCGAAGCAGCATTTCGGCTTCGAGGCCGCCGCGTGGTATTGGCACTTCGTCGATGTCGTGTGGCTGTTCCTCTTCACTTGCATCTATGTTTGGGCTTCGCACGGGGCCATAATCCACGCGGAGTAACGATTCGCGTCGTCGCTCCGGAAATCTCAGGCGGTGTTTGCGGGCGGCCTTGGCGACAAGGTCGCCCGCATTCCTTTGGCGGGCCGAGACAACATGGCGCTATATGGGCCATGGCGCCACAAGCCGGCGAGGCTTAGATAGCAACGATGGAAAAAGACAAGGCTCTGTGGGCGCCGGTCGAGCCGATCCGGGCGGGATTGCAGGGACGTTGCCCGCGTTGCGGCGAGGGCAGGCTGTTTTCCGGCTTCCTGTCGGTTGGTAGGGAATGCGGCACTTGCGGGCTCGACTATTCCTTCGCCGATGCCGGCGACGGCCCGGCGGTATTCGTCATCCTCATCATCGGTTTCATCGTCGTCGGCCTGGCGCTGTGGATGGAAGTTTCCATAAACCCGCCGCTATGGGTCCATTTCATGCTGTGGATTCCGCTGGCGATCATCCTATCGCTGGCGGCGCTGCGCCTCATGAAGGGCGTGCTCATCACCTTGCAATATGCCAACAAGGCGGCGCCCGGCGAGATCGACAGGGGATGAGCCGTTCCGTCGAGGAAGGAAGGCGCCGGCCGTTCCCCTATGTCGCCGCGCTGCTGAGCCTTTTGGCATTCGCGGCGCTCGTTTCGCTTGGCACGTGGCAAGTCCACCGGCTGCACTGGAAGGAGGGATTGCTGGCCACGATCGACCGGCGCATCCATTCCGCGCCGCGCCCGCTCCCCGAGATCGAGCGAACATTCGCGGCGACGCATGATGTCGAATATCTCCCGGTCACCGCCACGGGAACCTTCCTGCATGAGGACGAGCGGCATTTCCTGGCGACATGGAAGGGCGACGCCGGGTTCGACATCTACACGCCGTTGAAGCTCGACGACGGTCGCTACCTCTTCGTCAATCGCGGCTTCGTACCCTATGACCGCAAGGATCCGACAACGAGGCCGGAAGGCGAGGTGAAGGGCGAGGTCACGGTGACCGGGCTGGCACGCGATCCGCTTGCCGAAAAGCCCTCCTTCATCGTGCCGGAGAACGAGCCGGCGAAGAACATGTTCTACTGGAAAGATTTGGCGGTCATGGCCTCCAGCACCGGCCTGCCTGCGGGCAAGGTGTTGCCCTTCTTCGTGGACGCCAACAACTCGCCCAATCCCGGCGGCCTGCCGGTCGGCGGCGTGACTCTGATCGACCTGCCGAACAACCATTTCCAGTATGCGCTGACATGGTACGGGCTGGCGCTCGTGCTGTTGGTGGTCGTGGGAACCAGGCTTCGCGACCGTTGGCGCGGCGTCGCCGGGAAGGGGCGCTGACATGGGTGGATCGTCGGGCGGTCCCTTCGAGGCGGCACCACTCTTGACACCCGCGCCGGCCGGGCGGCATGTCCGCGGCCAAAAGGAGCAATTCTTGCAGAATGGCGCGCGTAAACCACTGACGATAAGGCTCTGCGGCCCGCGCGGCTTCTGCGCCGGCGTGGACCGCGCCATCCAGATCGTCGTGCTCGCGCTCAAGAAATATGGTCCGCCGGTCTATGTCCGCCACGAGATCGTCCATAACCGCTATGTCGTCGAGGGCCTGCAGGCGAAGGGCGCGGTCTTCATCGAGGAACTCGGCGAGATACCGCCCGGGCATCGCGACCGGCCGGTCGTCTTCTCCGCCCACGGCGTGCCGAAATCGGTCCCTGCCGATGCCGAGGCGCGCAACCTCTTCTACCTCGATGCGACATGCCCGCTCGTCTCCAAGGTGCACAAGCAGGCGATGCGCCACCATCGTCTCGGCCGCCATGTGCTGTTGGTGGGGCACGGAGGCCATCCCGAGGTCATCGGCACCATGGGGCAGTTGCCGGACGGCGCGGTCACGCTTGTCGAGAACGAGGAGCAGGCGCGCGGCTTTCCGGCTCCGCACGGTGCGCCGCTTGGCTTCGTGACACAGACCACGCTTTCGGTGGAGGACACGGCGGGCATTCTGCGCGTCCTTTCCGAGCGCTTCCCCGACCTCCACGCGCCGGCTGCGGAATCGATCTGCTATGCGACCACCAATCGCCAGGAAGCGGTCAAGGCCGCCTCCGCCGGCGCCGATCTCTTCCTCGTCGTCGGCGCGCCGAATTCGTCCAACTCGCGCCGGCTGGTGGAGGTTGCGGAGCGGGCCGGAGCGGGGCGCGCGCTCCTGGTGCAGCGGGCGGCCGATATCCGCTGGGACGAGGTAGGCGATATCGCGGTGCTCGGTCTTTCCGCCGGCGCCTCGGCGCCGGAGATCATCGTCAACGAGATCATCGCCGCCTTCGGCGAACGCTTCGAGGTGACGGTAGAGCTGGCCGAGACGGCGGTGGAGACGGAGGATTTTCCGGTGATGCGCGTACTTCGCGACGTGGAACTGACCTCGGCCGACATGGCCTTCGTCAACGGGAGCGCCTGAACTTCATGGCGGTCTACACCGATGTCACCGAGGCCGAACTCGGCGC
>JBQCFA010000246.1:0-5255 GCA_051959695.1 Rhizobiaceae bacterium | reverse complement strand
CGGCGTTCTGCGCTTCTCGACAGGAGTAACATTCCCCGGGGCCTTATTGATCCCTAGGGAGCTGTCCCTGGCCGGACCCGTGGGTTCGGACACACGGCGCCCACCTACTTTGTAGGCACCCGGGATCGACCTCTCCACCGGCCGTCGTGGATCGCCACTTTGAGAAAAGTCCATATTTGGCGGATTTTGTCGTCGCGTACGTTCCGTGCGGTGTTCACGAACGGAAAGTTCGCTCCACAGCATACAAAGCGTCGCTCCTAACTTCATCCAAATCCGTCCCTTTCTACCCGTCGCATCATGATCCCCCCGAAAGAATTCAAGCGACGATTGCGCGCCGAGGCGTTGGCACGGCGGGACCGGCTCGATACCGCGTGGCGGATCGAGGTCGCGCTTGGCATGGCGGAACGCGACGGCGAGATCGGGTTCGAGCCGGGTGGCGTCGTCTCCGGCTTCTGGCCGATCCGCTCGGAGGTAGACGTGCGGCCGCTGATGTTCGCATTGCGCGAGCGCGGCGCCAGACTGGCGTTGCCGGCGATCCTCGACCGCGAGACCATCGTCTTCCGCGAACTGGTGCGCGGCGCGCCTCTGGTCGAGATGGAGTTCGGCACCGTCGGGCCAGGGGAAGACGCAGCGCTCCTCGATCCAGCGACCATGCTGGTGCCGCTCGCCGCCTTCGACGCGCGCGGCCACCGGATCGGGTATGGCGGCGGCTACTACGACCGCGCCATCGCCCGGCTGCAGCAAAAAGGGCTGAAGCCGCGCCTTGTGGGCATCGCCTTCGACTGCCAGGAAGTGCCGTCGGTGCCGGACGAAGACCACGATCTCCGCCTCGAATCCGTGCTGACCGAAAGCGGCTTGCGCCATTTCCAGAGCGGCTGGTAGAGAGGGAAATCATTTCCGGCGTGCCGCCTTGCCGCGCCGCGCCCAAACCCTCCCGGCAGGTTCGATGCGGCTTCTCTTTCTCGGCGACATGGTTGGCAGGGCGGGCCGCACGGCGGTCATCGATCGGCTTCCAGGCCTGCGTTCGGACTTCGATCTCGATTTCGTCATCGTCAATGGCGAGAACGCAGCCGGCGGCTTCGGCATCACGGAGGAAATCTTCCGCGCTACGCTGGAGGCCGGGGCGGACGTGGTGACGACCGGCAATCATGTGTGGAACCAGCGCGAGGCGCTCGAATTCGCGCCACGAGAGGAGCGGTTCTTGCGCCCCGTCAACTTCCCCAGGGGCACGCCCGGCCGTGGCTCCGGCCTCTACGAGACGAGGAACGGCGCGCGCGTGATGGTGTCGAACATCATGGGGCGACTCTTCATGCAGCCGGAACTCGACGATCCGTTCCAGGCCGTCGAAGCCGAGCTGGAGGCCTGCCAACTCGGCGGCGAGGCCGATGCGATCGTCATCGACTTCCACGCCGAGGCGACTTCGGAGAAATCCTGCTTCGCCCATTTCGTCGACGGCCGCGTCAGCCTCGTGGTCGGGACGCATACACATCAGCCAACGGCCGATCATCAGATCCTGGCCGGTGGCACCGGCTACATGTCGGATGCCGGGATGTGCGGCGACTATGATTCATCCATCGGCATGAACTGGGACGAGCCGCTCAACCGCTTCCTGTCCAAGGTGCCGAAGGGCCGCTTCGAGGCGGCAGCCGGCCCGGCCACGATATGCGGCCTCGGCATCGAGATATCGGACCGTACCGGTCTGGCGGAGAAGATCGCGCCGCTTCGGCTCGGCCCACGTCTCGAGGAGACGGTGCCGGCGTTCTGGCGGTAGCTCCACCGTCTTGTGCCTTCGACACTGCGATTGTCCGATGCCAGCAGCCCGACGCCTCGCAGCACTTGTATCGATGTTCCGCTTCGCGCACCATCCGTCGTCGGCCGTTGACGGCGCGCCGCAGCCTCCCTACCTGTGCGCGGACGTTTCGCGGAGACCTGCCGGCCCATGGCCCTTCTGGACCAGATTACGCCCCATCTCTCCTTCATCTCCGATCCGAGCGCATGGGTGGCGTTGGCCACTCTGGTGGTCATGGAGATCGTGCTCGGCATCGACAACCTCATCTTCATCTCCATCCTGACCAACAAGCTGCCGGCGGAGCAGCAGAAGAAAGCCAGGCGTCTCGGCATCAGCCTGGCACTCGTGCTCAGGCTGGCCCTGCTCTTCACCATCTCCATCATCGTGCAGTTGACGACGCCACTCTTCAATGCGTTCGGCCACGGTTTCTCGTGGCGCGATATAATCCTCATCGCCGGTGGCCTGTTCCTCGTCTGGAAGGCGACGCGCGAGATCCATCACGCGGTCGATACCGACGATCACGAAGCGACGGGCAGCGATGTCACCGGCAAGGTGTCGATGACGATGGGCGCGGCAATCTTCCAGATATTGCTGCTCGACATCGTCTTCTCGATCGATTCCATCATCACCGCGGTCGGCATGACCGACCACATTGCGATCATGTTCATCGCCGTCATCTGCGCCGTCGTGACGATGCTGCTTGCGGCCGAGCCGCTATCGAAATTCATCGCGGCCAATCCGACCATCGTCATGTTGGCGCTCGGCTTCCTCTTGATGATCGGCATGACCCTGATCGCCGACGGTTTCGGCTATCACGTGCCCAAGGGCTACATCTATGCCGCAATGGCCTTCTCGGCGCTGGTGGAGGGGCTGAACATGCTGGCAAGGAAAAGAAGGCGGCAATAGCCGCAGGCAACGGGTAGTTGGGGCCGCATATCGGCCGATCGCAGGCGGCCGGGGACGTCTTTGCCTTCAGGTCCGGACTTGGTTCCGATGCCGGGTGCCGATTGCCGATTGCCGTCTGTCCCGCTATAAGGCGCGCCGTTCCATCCAGCTCAGAACGGAAACCAGAGGCTCATGGCCGGCCATTCACAGTTCAAGAACATCATGCACCGCAAGGGTCGCCAGGACGCGGCCAAGTCGAAGATGTTTTCCAAGCTTGCCCGCGAAATCACCGTGGCGGCGAAGATGGGCACCCCCGACCCCGATATGAACCCCAGGCTGAGGCTCGCCGTGCTCGCCGCCAAGGCGCAGTCCATGCCCAAGGACAATATCCAGCGCGCCATCAACAAGGCCGCCGGCGGCGACACCGAGAACTATGAGGAAGTACGTTACGAGGGTTACGGGCCCGGCGGCGTTGCCATCATAGTGGAGGCACTGACCGACAACCGCAACCGTACCGCCTCCAACGTGCGCGCGGCCTTCACCAAGGCCGGCGGCGCGCTCGGCGAGACCAATTCGGTCTCCTTCATGTGGGATCGCGTCGGCGAGATCGTCTATGCGGCGAGCGCCGGCGACGCGGAGAAGGTGATGGACGCGGCGATCGAGGCGGGCGCCGACGACGTGCAGTCGGACGAGGATGGCCACACGATCCTCTGCGCCTTCGGCAGTATCGGCGAGGTTTCGAGCGCGCTGGAAGTCACGCTCGGCGAGCCGGAATCGGTCAAGACCATCTGGAAACCGCAGAACAACGTTCCCGTCGACGAGGAGCGCGCGCAATCGCTCCTGAAGCTCGTCTCGGTGCTCGAGGACGACGACGACGTGCAGAATGTCTATGCCAATTTCGAGGTAGACGACGAAACCATGGCGAAGCTCTCGGCCGCGTGAGCACGCACCGGATCACCATTACATTCTGCACGCAATGCCAGTGGCTGTTGCGTGCCGGCTGGATGGCGCAGGAACTGCTCTCCACCTTCGGCACCGCCTTGGCCGAGGTAGCGCTCATTCCCGGAACAGGCGGCGTTTTCGAGATCTCCTGCGACGGCCTTGTCATCTGGGAACGCAAGCGCGACGGCGGCTTTCCCGATGCGGCGCGGCTGAAGCAACTCGTGCGCGACGCGATCGACCCAGAATGTGACCTGGGACACTCCGACCGGAAGGCCCGGTCGGAAAGCACGTAGGCTACCGATCGGGCCCGGCGTCGCTACTGCTGTTTCGGCGTCTGATCGGGTACCTGCCCCGGCTTGATGACCGGCATCGAGCCGGTATCGGGGGCGGGCTTCACCAATGCCGGATCGTTCACGTCCGGCGGCTGCAGTACGCCGCCGCATTCGTCGAGCTTCTTCGTGATCGAACCGGTCTTGTCATTCGAGTTGGCCGACTTATCCCGATCTGGCTTCGCTTGGCAGTTTTCCCCTGCCGATCGCTGACCGTTCGATTGCGGCTTCATCCGGCCGGCCGATAATGCCGGAGCCACAATGACGGCGGAAACCAGGGCCAACGTCGTCGCAAAGCCTGCCAAGCGGCCAATCCTGGCGATTGCGGTATTTCTCTGCATAGGAGCGTCTCCTTCGCGCAATGCTCCCTTCGACACGCCAATGGGCCAGACGAGCTTTGGTTCCGCGCCCGGACCAATGAGCCGATCAACAAAAAACCCGCCACGGGGGCGGGTTTTTGCCTGAAAGAAAGCCGGCAGTTCAGATGCCGAGGCCCTCGTAGCGCTTCTTGAACTTCGACAGCCGCCCGCCGCGGTCGAGCAACGTCTGCTGGCCGCCGGTCCAGGCCGGGTGAGTGGTCGGGTCTATGTCGAGATGCAGCGTATCGCCCTCCTTGCCCCAGGTCGAACGGGTCTCGTATTCCGTGCCGTTGGTCATGACGACCTTGATCCTATGGTAGTCGGGATGGGTATCGGCTTTCATCGTCTCTATCCGGGCTGATGGGTCGGCATGCCTGCGGCGATGTCACCCAGTATCAAAACTTGAAGCCATGGCCGTTGGCGGCTACGGCTTTATGACGGTCGGCGCCGCCTATACATCAGCCGGCCGCAAGGCACAAGGTCGCTCCGCACCGATCGGAACGCAAGGACGGGAGCCGAGGAGACAATGGCGGACGCGCATGCCGATTCACGGGCCGATGCACAGGAACGCCGCCGCAAGTCGCTGAGGCCGCTCGCACGGCTCGCCCCCTACCTGGCACGATACAAGGGCAAGGTCGCCGGCGCGCTGTTCTTCCTCGTCCTGGCCGCCGTCACGACCCTTTCGCTTCCGCTCGCTGTGCGCCGCATGATCGACAAGGGCTTCACGCATTCCAACTCCGCCTTCATCGCCGACTATTTCATCGCGCTGATCGGCATCGCGGCGGTGCTGGCGCTCGCCTCCGCCGGGCGCTACTATTTCGTCATCACGCTAGGCGAGCGCGTCGTCGCCGATCTCAGGCGCGACGTTTTCACCCATGTCACGCAGTTGTCCGCCTCCTTCTTCGACCGCTCGCAATCGGGCGAGATCGTATCGCGGCTGACGGCCGATAC
>JBQCFA010000245.1:0-4113 GCA_051959695.1 Rhizobiaceae bacterium | reverse complement strand
CGGAGGCGCCGGTCCCTTTCCGCCAACCCGCCGTCGCGACGAGGCGTCCCGGCGAAAGGAACCGAGGCAGGATAAGGGAGGTGGGAGAGGGCGTGGATAAGACTGGGAAAAGAAAATGCCGGAAGCGCCGAAACCCTGGCTTTCCAGGGCAGGCAAGCGCGGATCTGTCCACGTTTGCGCGACCCAAAACCCCTCATCCGGCCTCGCTTCGCTCGGCCACCTTCTCCCATAAGGGGAGAAGGGGGAGCGTTGCGTCGCCGCTGCTGTAAATCGCCAAAGGCATTGGAGACTTGCCGAGGCGTTCATGCCATTGGTGAGGGTGATTGCCGGAGCGGCGAGGGCGTGCACCAGCAATGCAGAAAACGTGCCCGTCCTGCACCTCATCGTACTGCCGCCCGTTCCCAGGCATGGATTCTCGGGTCTCCGCTACGGCCTGCGGCCTGCTGCACCCTGGAATGACGAAGGAAGGAGGCCTGAGCATCGCGACCGCCCGCCGGCGCTGCATCGCCGTCAAGCGGAACTGGAATTGGTAATCTCCTGCTGATAGGAGACGTTCAAGTCAAACGTGACTTTCACGTTTCAAGTTGAAACCGAGGATCCGAAATGGCTGCCGGCAAGGATGCGCGCAAGGCGGAAGCCAGCCGCAAGACCAAGGAAACCGCGATCAGCGCCGCCGTCGATCTCGACGGCAGCGGCAAATCCGATATTGCCACCGGCATCGGTTTCTTCGACCACATGCTGGAGCAGCTTTCGCGCCACTCGCTGATCGACATGACGGTGAAGGCGAAAGGCGACCTGCACATCGACGACCACCACACGGTGGAGGATACCGGCATCGTCCTCGGCCAGGTGATCGCAAAGGCGCTCGGAGAGCGGCGGGGCATCGCGCGCTACGCCTCGATCGACCTCGCCATGGACGAGACGCTGACCAAGGCGGCCGTGGACGTTTCCGGCCGGCCTTATCTGGTGTGGAACGTCGAGTTCTCCTCGCCCAAGATCGGGACGTTCGACACCGAGCTGGTGCGCGAGTTCTTCAACGCTCTTGCCCAGCATGCCGGCGTCACGCTGCATGTGCTGAACCACTACGGCGCCAACAACCATCACATCGCCGAGACCTGCTTCAAGGCGGTGGCGCGGGCGTTGCGCGCGGCGATCGAGCACGATCCAAGGCAGGCCGGGACGGTTCCCTCCACCAAGGGTTCGCTGAAAGGCTAGGCCGTGGCAAGCTACATCGTTTTCGAGCCGTCCGGTCCGCCGCAACCGGAACGCGCGGTGTTCGTCCGCGACGGCTTCCATTGGCTGGCCTTCCTGGTCTCCGTGTTCTGGCTGCTCTGGTACCGGTTGTGGATCGAAGCGGGGCTGGTCTTCGCCGCCATGGTGGGACTGTCGGCGCTGGAGCAGGTGGAAGCCCTCGCGAACATCGTGCCGGTCCTCAGCTTCCTGCTGGCGTTCGGTCTCGGCTTCGAGGCGCCGGCACTGCGCATGGCGGCGCTGAGGCGTCGCGGCTGGCGCGAATGGGGCGTGGTCGAGGCGAATGGCGGCGACGAGGCGGCGATCCGCTATCTGGCCGAGGCCGGCACGGCGGCAGCCGGCGGCGTGATCGAGGCGCCCGTCCCGGCGCCGCCTTCCGGGCCTTCGCCGGTCCGCCGGCCGGGCGGCATCCCGGCGCTTGGGCTGTTTCATTATCCGGGTCGCTGACATGCGTGTCGCCATCATCGATTACGGCTCGGGCAATCTGCGCTCGGCCACCAAGGCCTTCGAGCGAGCGAGCCGCGAGGCCGGCGTCGGCGCGGAGATCGACCTGACCGCCGACGCCGGGCGGGTGCGCGGCGCCGACCGCGTCGTGCTGCCCGGAGTCGGCGCCTATGCCGACTGCCGCGCAGGCCTCGATGCGGTGCCCGGCATGGTCGAGGCGATCGAGGAGGCCGTGGTCGCCAGGGGAAGGCCGTTCCTCGGCATCTGCGTCGGCATGCAACTGATGTCGGAGCGCGGGCTGGAAAAGACGGTGACGCCTGGGCTCGGCTGGATCGCCGGCGACGTGAAGGAAATCGAGCCCGCCGATCCGGCGCTGAAAGTGCCGCAGATCGGCTGGAACACGATCGAACTGAAGCGCGAGCATCCACTCTTCGCCGGCATCCCGACCGGCGAAAAGGGGCTGCATGCCTATTTCGTGCATTCCTATCATCTCGACGCCAGGAACGAGGACGACGTAATCGCTATCGCCGACTATGGCGGGCCGGTCACCGCCGCCGTCGCCCGCGACAATCGCGCCGGCACGCAGTTCCACCCCGAGAAGAGCCAGGCGCTCGGCCTGGCGCTGATCGCGAACTTCCTGAGGTGGAAGCCGTGATCCTGTTCCCCGCCATCGACCTCAAGGACGGAAAGTGCGTGCGCCTGAAGCTCGGCGACATGGCAACCGCCACCGTCTACAACGAAGACCCGGCGGCGCAGGCGCGCGCCTTCGAGGAGCAGGGATTCCGCTGGCTGCACGTGGTCGATCTGAACGGCGCCTTCGCCGGAAAGTCGGTCAACAGCGCGGCGGTCGGCGCCATCCTCAAGGCAACGAAAAACCCCGTTCAGCTGGGCGGCGGCATCCGCACCATCCCGCAGATCGAGGACTGGCTCGACCGCGGGCTGGCGCGTGTCATCCTGGGGACGGTGGCGGTGCGCGATCCGGAGCTGGTACGCGAGGCCTGCCGGCTGTTTCCCGGAAAAATCGCCGTCGGCATCGACGCCAAGGGCGGCAAGGTCGCGGTCGAGGGCTGGGCGGAGGCCTCCGAACTCGGCGCGATCGAGCTGGCGAAAAAGTTCGAGGGGGCGGGCGTGGCGGCGATCGTCTATACCGACATCGACCGCGACGGCGTGCTTTCCGGAATCAACTGGGAGGCGACGATCGAACTCGCCAAGGCCGTGTCCATCCCCATCATCGCGTCGGGGGGGCTCGCCTCGCTCGACGACATACGCCGCATGACCATGCCGGATGCGCGCAGGCTGGAAGGCGCGATCTCCGGCCGCGCGCTCTATGACGGGCGCATCGACCCGAAGGCGGCGCTGGCTTTACTCGGAAAGGCGTCATGACCCTCAAGGCCCGCATCATCCCCTGCCTGGACGTGAAGGACGGCCCGCGCGGCCCGCACCCGCGAAGCGGCGAGGACGCGCAAACGACAGAAAAGGCGGCCGTCCGATGACCCTCAAGGCCCGCATCATCCCCTGCCTGGACGTCAAGGACGGCCGCGTCGTCAAGGGCGTCAATTTCGTCGATCTGGTGGACGCCGGCGATCCGGTCGAGGCGGCGAAGGCCTATGACGCGGCGGGAGCGGACGAGCTCTGCTTCCTCGACATCACCGCCTCCTCCGACGATCGCGAGACGATCTTCGACGTGGTGGCGCGCACGGCCGAGCTATGTTTCATGCCGCTCACCGTGGGCGGCGGCGTGCGCAGCATCGCCGATATCCGCAAGCTGCTCCTCGCCGGCGCCGACAAGGTATCGATCAACTCGGCCGCCGTGGCCGATCCCGATTTCGTGGCGCAAGCGGCGGAGAAATTCGGCGACCAGTGCATCGTGGTGGCCATCGACGCCAGGAAGGCCTCGACTGGGGACGAGACGGACCGCTGGGAGATCTTCACGCATGGCGGGCGCCGCGCGACCGGCATCGACGCGGTGGATTTCGCGCGGAAGGTGGTGGACCGCGGCGCCGGCGAGATCCTGCTGACCTCGATGGACCGCGACGGCACCAAATCCGGCTACGACCTCCAGCTCACGCGCGCCGTCGCCGACGCCGTGCATGTGCCGGTGATCGCCTCTGGCGGGGTCGGAACGCTCGAGCACCTGGTCGCGGGCATCCGCGATGGCCATGCCTCGGCCGTGCTCGCCGCCTCGATCTTCCATTTCGGCACCTACTCCATCTACGAAGCGAAGCGCTACATGGCGAAGGCCGGCCTGCCGATGCGACTCGACTTGGCCGCCTGATCCCGCTATCTGCGCGCCCATGAGCGATTTCTCCCTCGCCGACCTCGAAAGGATCGTCGCGTTACGCGCCCGGTCGGGCGATCCGGAGTCGTGGACGGCGAAGCTTTTCGCCGGTGGCATGGAGCGGGCGTCAAAGAAGCTCG
>JBQCFA010000244.1:0-3530 GCA_051959695.1 Rhizobiaceae bacterium | reverse complement strand
CGCCGGATAGGCGTAGGAGTAGAAGGCCGGGAAATCGACCCCGCCCCCGCCCGGCCAGAAACCGGCCGAGGAGACTTCGTGGCTGTAGGCTTCCTGCGTCACGGTGTCGGGCAGCGAAGGGATGCCTCCCGGATGAAGCGGCGCGCGGCGGCCGGAAAAGCGGGTGACGGCAAGGTCGAAGCTGCCCCAGAAGAGATGCACCGGGCTGACCTTGCCGAGGAAGGAAGTGCGGAAGGTCTTGAAGACTTCCGCGACCAGGGCGGTCGCGCGATAGAACCGCGTCACCGCGTCGGCATCGTACGGACGAAGCGCATGGTCTTCCGTGAAAGGTACCGGGTCGGGCACCTCGTTCGGCCTTCCGTTCCATTTCGGCGTCCCGCCGAGCGAGGCGACGAGCGCGCGCAGCCGGCCGTCGAAATCCGCCACCGACATCGGACCGAGCGCAAATTCGCCGGTCCGGCCGTCGGCGGAGACGCCGACGAGGCGGTGGTCGATCAGGTCGAAACGGAGCTCGATACCCGGCCCGTCCGGCACCAGCGAAGTGGTGAGACCGCGGCCGTCGGGATAGAGCGTGGCGTGCCAGGAATGGTTGACCCAGGGCGTATGCGCCAGCCGGTACTTGCCGACGATCTGCACGTAGAGGTGCAGCGCCAGGCACGTTTCCTTCCAGGGCTCGTAGGGAATATCGGGCCAGGCCTGGGCCATCCGCGCACCTCCGATGAATCCTCGGGCCTGAAGCGTGCCGCCGATCGCCGCGTTTGTCCATCCGCCGGCACGGAGCTCAGCCCGGGAACATCTTGTAATAAGGTTCGGCCTCGTCCAGCACACGCATGAAGGAGGGTCGAAGGCAAAGCCTGTCGTAATAGGCGGCGAGCTTCGGGTGCGTATCGGCAAACGGCTGCACCTTGCCGGCGTAGAAAAGCGCCGGCGCGGCGGCGCAATCGGCTAGCGTGAACGCGTCGCCCGTAGGCCACATGCCCTGCGGCAGCCGCGCTTCGAGCGCGTCATAGGCGGCAGCCAGTTCCCCCTTCGCCTTCTCGACGCCGAAATCGTCCTGCCTGCCTTCCGGCCGGATCCTGTCGGTCACGATCTTGGACATGTTGTCCTGAACATAGAAGTCGAAGAAGCGCTCGGCGAAGCGCACGCGCAGCGCTTCTTCTCCATCCTCGGGAACGAACCGCGTCGGGCCGGGATAGTGCCGGTCGAGGTATTCGATGATGACGCTGGTTTCGACCAGGATCCGCCTGCCCGCATCATCCTGCAGCGCCGGCATCTTGCCCATCGGCGAAAGGCGCCGGAAAGCCTTGGCCCCGGCAGGGTCCATGAGATCGACGATCTTGGATTCGAACGGCGTACCGTTCTCGTAGAGAGCGATCAGCACCTTCCAGCAATAGGACGCCAATGGATGGTAGTGGAGTGTAAGGCCCATTTTTCTTCCTTCCTGCATCACCGCCCGCTTCCGGTCGAAACGCATGGCATGTCGCACGCTTCGGCGTCCGAACAAAATCCGGTCGGGCAATGACTTTGTGTTGACCGGGAGTTTCCCGATTCCTATGACTAGAGCACGAATCGGCGGCGGCATTGGCTCCGCCGGTCGGGGGCACAGGTAAGCGTCAGATCGAGTCCTTCCGTTCGCCGGCGTCCGCCCGCCGGCGGCATCCGGATCGCGTGCATTCGCGAACCGGCCGTGAGGCCGGTCCGAGTGCGGCGTGCCGGCGACATGTCGGGCAATGAACGCAGTCACGTATCGAAGTGCAGATAAAGCAACGGCGGCGGCTCGGCGAAGCGATTTCTCCATCGCTCTCATGCAGATATGCCTTGGCATCTCCGCCGAGTACTACATGATCCTCGACGTGGCCTGCGGTGCGGACGGGACCGAGACCCGCATCCTCGCCTCAAACTGGATATACGACGCCATCGAGATGGTCGGGCTCGATCATCTCGCGCGCATGGCGCAGAGCCCGGCGGCAACGCCGCTAGGCGCCTCGCCCACCCCTTTGTTCATCGCCGGAAACACCAACAGGAACAGCCGGATATGCGGCGACCCTGAATCGGAGCTTGCGCGCTTCGGCCACCATGAAATCTACGTGCTGCGGATAGGCGTCGGCGCTAGGTCCGCCTGCGCGTTCCTGTCCGCGTCCACCGTGGATCGCATCCGGCGCGCACTGGTTTCGACGGCGCAGTTCCGCTGCGCCTACCTGCTTTCGGAAATACGGGAGGCCGGCGGCGATGCGCCCCTGGCCGATCCGCTTTCCGAGCGCGAGCGCGAATGTCTCTTCTGGGTCGCGGAAGGCAAGACGACCGAAGAGGTGGCGCTGATCGTCGGCGTCACCGCGAATACCGCCAACCGCTATATCGCCCACGCGATCCAGAAGCTCTCGGCGGCAAACCGCGCAAAGGCGGTAGCGACCGCGATCCGCAGGGGCATCTTGTGAGGGGAAGAGACGATGCTGGCCATTGACGTCACGGACGAGGAATCGCCGACTGCCGTGCGTTCCCGCACTTTCCGACCGGCTCCCTCGCCCGACCCGATCACTGCCACAGCGCAGGAAATCGGCGCGACGGGGCATGCGGTATTCGCATTCGTTCGCGCGGCGCGCGGCAGGGAACTTCTCTGCCTGCTCAGGCGGGACTTTCCGGAGGTGTCGCCACCGGCGGGCGGCCTGTTCGCCGCCAGCGCCATGAATGCGGTCAAGCCGTTCTGGTGGGCGCGAGGCGGCGGGGGCGCCAGCGGCCTGGATGAATTGCGTTGGGCCCGCCGCCTCGAAGGTCCTCTCCCTGGCCCCGCCGGGCTGGCATTCCCGGTCTTCGACGGACAACGCGGAGCCGGCCTGGTGGTGTTCGTAGGCACGCTGTTCCTGCTCTCCGACCGGACCCTGCCCGACATCCACCGTCGATGTCTTGCCCTTTTCGCCGAAGTCTCGGGACCGCAGGCCGCCGCCTCCCGCGAAACGGCTTCCCTTGCGAAACGCGAACTGGAATGCATCCGCCTCGCCGCCGACGGCCTGACCAGCGGAGACATCGCCAGGAGGCTCGGCCTCTCGCTCCATACCGCCAACCAGTATCTTGCCGAAGCCGCGCACAAGCTCAACGCCAACGGCCGCATGCATGCCGTGGCGAAGGCCCTTCGCCTCGGCCTGATCGACTGAGGGCCCCGACGGGCGAAGACGGGGGCGAGCCGGGCTCACCTATTCGAGATAGCCGGCCGCCTGTGTCTTGCGGATGCGGGCATCGGCGATCGCCGCCTGCAGGAAGCTCGTGTTCGCTTCCGGATCGCTGTCGGGCTTGTCGAAGGAGACGTAGTTGACGTCGATCTCGGCATGCTGGTCCGAAAGCGCCAGCGTGAAATAGATCGTCGCGCCGCGCGGACGGAGTTCCAGGTCGAGCACGATCTTGGGCGGCGTCGCCCAGCAGATCTGCGCCTCGCCGCCATGCCCGAGCCGGAGCGGGCCGGGCATGAAGTAGAGCTCCGCCGCCGACGCCACCAGGTCGGAGATGTTGGCGAAGCGCTCGAGCTTGATGTAGGCCAC